>CACYDN010000314.1 GCA_902773185.1 uncultured Lachnospiraceae bacterium
TATTCCGATGCAGTCCTTAAAAGAAACGGTTGAGGATTATTCATCCGGAGACCGGATCAAGGATGCGGATATTATCATCAGAAAATATGACGATGAGAAGCGGGTATCCGATGCACAGGTTCGTGCAATTGCGAAGCTAAAAGAAATGAAGCCGGAACTGGCGAAGTGCTATAAGTATAATGACCCGGATGCCGGATTGGCTATTATCAAGAACAAAAAGCAGATCAACCTTTCTGCACGGGCGGAAATTTATGTGCTCTGTGATAACATGGACAAAATTCTGAAATCCGATATTACACCGGCAGAGGCGGAAGAAGTTCTTAGCCGTTTCACGCCGCAACATGTGACCGCAAAAGCAAAGGAACTCGAAAATCTTCTGATGTTTAAGACTATCCAGACCAGCAGTTACACAAAGAATCCGGAGCAAGGTCTTAAGACATGGAGATTGCTTAAGGGAAAGGCAGATACGATTGCCCAAACGCTGTCAAATGAACTGGCGGCCATGGGCAGCGATGCAGATAATGCAAAGAGGATTGCTGATACCATTGGCAAGGATAAGAGCCGGACCAAGGATACATATCGGATTGCGGCGGAAATCATCACGAAAAAGGCTCTGGTGAAACCGGAAGCCCAAAATGTCCGGTTATACATGAGTCTTAGTGATAAGATCAGTGTGGAATCGCTGGTCGACACAACGGCATCATTCCTTAAAAAAAGTCAAAAGCTGGGAAAAAATGGAGAAGACATTCAGGTTCCTTCCGAATATGTTATTTCAGATAATTTCGTAAACATGGTATTGGTTGCTATCAAGAATAACGTGTTTGATAAGGCAGCGAATCTGGCTTTGGCTGTTACAGGTAAGAATTTTACAAAAAATTTGGCGATGATGGGCAAAACCGGAATCGGCAAGAATGGAGCTGCCAAGCCGGAAGCGCCCAAGCCATCCAAGAACGGAACACCCATTATCCATAAAAAAACAACTAAGGCTACTACGATCACAAAGAAGGACAATAAAACAGGCACGAGTGCGCCAAAGGTAACTTCCAAGAAATATTAGTTCCGATCAATTTCATAATCGGACAGAGAACGGTATCTCAGGTGGCATGACCTGAACAAAAAAGGAGGCAGCCATATCCGCGAGGGCGCGGGTATGGCTGTTTCTTTGTTGTTGCGCTTTTGTTACAGGGTATCGGTTAAACTTTCGATAGCATAGAAAATATGTTATTCTGAAATTAATGGCCGGGGATAATATAAATGAGAAATGAAACCGGCTTTTGAATCGTTTCCGGGAGGAAAATGTGATGGGAAAGAATGAGATGATAAATGAAATCAACCAGGCAAACGCTGCGCTGAAAACAAGGTATGATCAGATTTTGCAGCAGAGCTTTCAGGGTGTGCAGAGCCTTGCGGCAGATGCGTTGAAACAGGCCGCTCAGAGTACCAAAGCGGCGTGGGATACGCTGGTTCAATCAATAAATGAAATTGCCGGCAGAGAACCGATTCGCGTGAATTGGGATGCAACGGTATTTGACGGAAGAAAAGACTTTTCGGCATTTCAGGAGTTTGCGGAAAACAGATTCCAGCTCAAGAAAAGCATTGCTCCCGGAAAGGAAAATGCTATTATTAACGCGCTTTTCATTCTTCTGCAGAATGACGAGACCGGAGCGGCGAATGCCATCATGCAGGACATGCAGGTTTGGGATGCGCATCATGTGGATCAGCTGATGCAGGTATTTCAGACGGCTCTGGTCGGTGTAAAGGATGTGAAAAATCCATCGCCGGAGCTTCTCAGCGCGAAGGCCCTGATCGAAGAGTGTAAGAATGTAATGGATCAGAATCTGGAGAATGCGGCTAAGTATGCGCAGGCAATAAAGCTCTTTGAAATGAAGAATAAGATGGCAACCGAACAGGGTGTCTTTTTTGCGCAGGAGCTGCAGGAGCGAGCGGCCGCTTATCAGGCGGCCAGAAGCTATAATGGAGCGGAGATTCCGCCTATTAAGGTTTATAAGAGTGAAATATGGGAATTCGTGAAAGCCATCAAGGCGGCGAAACGTGCGAAGAAGCTGGATGAAAAGCAGGTCATGACAGATCTGAAGGCCATGACGACCGATGAAGAATGCATGGACTATTTCATTAAGCTTCTGGAACGGGCCAAATATCCCTATTTCTGGGAATATAATAAGGAGTACCGAAACTGCATTCCGGAGGTGATCAAAAACTGCGGCGATGCGGATGAACTGAAAAAGTATTATTACAAGAATCAGGAATATATGCCGATTCAGACGAAGGCTGTTCTTTTGATGCGGATCCATACGCTGGACAAGGCAAAGCAGCTTTCCGGAAATGTCGTATATGGACAGGAGCCGGAGCTGAAGCATGAGGGTGGTTATTCCTCTCTTGCGGTTGTGCTTCCCAAAGCACAGAGCTCAGGCAACGGGTGCTGGTCCTGCGGAATGGAGCTGATGCTGCAGACGAAGGGCATTGATGTCAGACAGGAGGAAATCCGTTCCTTCCGCTCCGGCTATTTACCGGAAGAAAGAAGATCGGCGAAGCTTGACTATGAGCATAATACGGATGATCCCCGGGAAATTATGGAGATGTCGGATTCGGTTCTTGCTTTTGCACCAAACCGGATGCTGCGGGCTTTTGAGATTCAAAAGCCTTCGGAAGCGGCAAAGTATCTGGCGCTGGATGAGGAACAGGACCGGGAGGATTATATTGAAAAAGCAGCGGTGGCGGCGGCAGCAAAGATTCTACAGGTGATTGAAGAGGAAAAAACCACGCTTTCTTATACAAACGGCGGCCATTACTATGCCATTTTTGGAATAAACGGGCTTTATGTGCAATGCTACAATTCCGGCACCGGTAAATATGAAACAAAAAACTTAAAAACGATCATTTCGGGTATTTTCCGGGAGAATAATCCAAATGACTTCCGGCTTACCTGGCTGTCGGATATAGAGCTGGACAAGGATGGAAAGAATCTGCTCAATGTGCCGAGTCATTATCTTTCTGTTGATGAAAACGGTAATTGGAAACTGCCGCCGGCGCCGGAGCATAAGGAGGCAAACTCCAGCAAGACGCATTTTGAGAAGAAAGGTTTCCGGGTTGGGCTGATCGGCGGTAAGGATGATACAGCCTATGACCGGATCAACAGGAATCCCCTGAATCAGGAGAAGCTTCTGATCAATGAATTCGCTTATATGCCCAATCAGCTGAACTATGAGAAGCTGTTGGAGCGGGCCAATAACAGAGAAAAAGCGCAGGATGATCTTCTGAAGAATCGAAAGAAAGAGCTTCTGGGTGAAAACTTTACGGCTCCTGTTCGTCCGAACGGGATTACCGAGCAACAGATGGATGATGAAGTCCGTGAGTCAGGCAAGAAACGCCAACTGCTCGAGCTTGTGAAGGAGTTCAAAAAGAGAAGCGGGCTTAGCCAGCTGAAGGCGGAGGATACTAAGAACGCGGAGGGGAAGGAGCATCTGTGGAGCAAACCCGGCGCAGTTGTTGCGTTCCAGGTGCAGAAGACCTATGAGGCTTTTGTTCCGCTGTTTACCTATCTATATGAGAATTCACA
>CACYDN010000315.1 GCA_902773185.1 uncultured Lachnospiraceae bacterium
CGACCCGGAAATTCTGCAAGATATCCCGCATCCCCTCCGTTTCGATTCCCTCCACGCAGACCTTTGCCCCGAAGATGGAAGCCAGGCTGGCAAAATGCTTCATGAGTTCCCTTTCCATCTCATCCTCTTCGATCCGCTGTACAAAGCTGCGGTCGATCTTAATGATATCAAAGGGCAGTTCCTTGACAATACCCACGGAGGAAAATCCTGTGCCGAAATCATCCAGCGCCACAAGCACGCCCCGGGATTTCAGCTTGCTGAGCACATTCTTCAGAAGTTCAATATCCAGAAGCCGGCAGCGTTCGGTTACCTCAAGACAGAGATGTTCCGCCGGAAACCTCAGTTCATCCAGCACACGGAAAACCATATCCGCAAAATCCGGTTTTTCCAGCTGTGTATAGGAGAGGTTTACATTGATCACAAAATCCGGATTATTCTTCAGTACACGCTTTGCCGCAGATATTGCCTCCCGGAGTATCCATTCTCCCAGCTCCGGGAAAAGCGGATCGGATTCCAAAAGCGGAATAAACTGATCGGGCGGTACGATTCCGTAGGTATCGTTCTTCCAGCGGAGCAGGGCTTCCGCCCCGATAAGCTTTTCCGTTTTTGCTTCAACCACAGGCTGGAACAATAGGAAAAACCCTCTATAACCGCTCATAATGGATGCCCTTATGGAATGAAGTTTTTCCAGCCTCTGCCGGTTATCTTCATTCAGGTCATTATGGAAAATGACCATTTCTCCCTGCTTTCTGACCTTGGACTCCCCGTAGGCAAAATTGAGGCAGGCATACACCGTCTGGGAATCAATATCGAAATGATCCACCTGAAGGCCTCCGCCGTTTACATCCAGAAGGATCTGTTTATCATCCGCAAAAAAGTTTTCATGGAAATAAGCCCTGAATCCGGTATATCTTTCCTGCATGTCCGCCAGGGAAAGCGTATTGCTGATCACGGCAAACTTGGTTCCGTCAATCCTGTAGGAATGACCCGCATTGCCTGTTGTTTCAAAAACCTTTCTGGCAAACAGCTGAAGGACCCGGTTACCGAAATGATAGCCGTATACTTCATTGATCTCGGAAAATCTGCTGATACCGATCAAAATCACATTGATCGTCGAATTCCGCCTGATGGCAGACTCCAGATCCTCAAAGAAACCGTACTGATTTCTGAGACCCGTCAGCGCATCGATATGCCCCTGCACACCATGATTTCTGATGGTTCCGGCAAAATAGTCCGGTTCACCTGACGGATCCCGGATCACAACGCCCCTGCAGGTGCAGACATCGTACTCTCCCGTAATCCGGCGGGCTCTGTACTGCATATCATGACCGAAAACATTACCGGTAAAAATTTCATCTATTCCCTTATGATATTCCGCCCTGTCCTCGGGATGGATACATTCCTCCCAAAGATCCCCGGCTCCGTACATATATTCCGAGGGAAGCCCGAAGGTATCCACCGCATTCTTTGACCAACGGGAAAAATCATATTTCATATCACAGAGGAATACATAGGTACCCTCCGCCACAATGGAAAAAGCCTTATAGAGAGAATCCAGTTTATTCCTTCTTTCCTCGGGGATCAGTTTGAAGTTTGCCTGCTCCATCAGGGAACGGCTTTCCAGAAGAAGCTTCTGTTCCTTGAGTCTGGTTTTGTCCTCGTACATTCTGGCATCGGCCCGGTTAAACACATCCGCCACCGTTTTATCCTTATACGGTTGAAATTCCGCCAGACCGGACGCCACAATCGCGCCTTCCCCGATACTCACATGTTCCTCGACCTGCCGGTGAAGAGAGGCAACAAGCTCTTCTCTTTCCAGAAAATCATTTCCCATGAGGACTACCGCAAACTCATCTCCGCCCACCCTGAATACCGGGCTGTGGGTAAATATCCTGCAGATCATCTTACAGCAAATCCGGATATATTCATCTCCCGCCTTATGTCCCTGCGTATCGTTGATCATTTTCAGTTCATTGATATCGCAGATCACAATGCCGAAGGGAACTTTTTTTCCGTCATCGATCGCACTCTGGAGGCTGACCTCCATTTCCCTGTAAGCTGTTTTATTTTTAGTGCCTGTAAGATCGTCGCGGCGCGCCATTTCATTGGCCGTTTTTAATGCCTGCAGATGCTCCTTTTCCCGGCGGACATCCTCATCCCTGTTCCGGATACACATGATGAGATGGCTCTTATCGAGCGACCACATCACCGTCATCCGTGTATATTGCGGCACACCGCCATTCACCACCATACGATAATCGATTGCAACCTGCCGCCGGTTTTCCAGCTGAGTGATCAGATTATCTTTATCAATAAACAGCTTGAGACGGTCCCTGTCCTCCGGATAGATTACCCGGTCAGCGTTTAGCTGGGCCATCTCAAAGAACCCATCGCCGTCTTCCTGCACCTCCAGTTCACCGTAAATCTTATGGGTAACAAATTCGATATAGGATGACGTCTGCGGATTGATATAATAAATCAGGTCATAATGAGATGCAAGGCTCTCCGCAATCTGTGTATAGGTTACACTTCGCCTTTCGCTTTCCTTCTGGGCCCGTCTGGCAGCTACCTCCGCATCGATATTTTTAATACAGACAATTATATGTTTTTTATCTCTGGCCAAGATTTCGGTGTGCCGGATATGCTTCACCTGCCCATTCACAACAAGACGATAGGCAATCGAATAGGAATTACTGTTCTGCAGGTTGGCAAGCATAGCATCCTTGTAATGTAAGCTGATGATTTTTTCCTGATCATCCGGATGCACATATTTCCGGATACTTCTTCGGCTCTCCGCAAAGAAATCACTGCCTGTCGCCGGGACGTTCAGTTTCTTATATTCATCCGTCGAGGATATTTCCACATAGGTACTGTCTTCCAGATTGATATAGTACAACGTATCATACTGTTCCGTCAGGCTCGAGGTGATCTGATCATAGACATCCTTTTGCCGCCTGGTTTCTTTTTCCTTTTCTCTGCGGCGGTGTTCTTTGTCAATATTGATCACACCAAGGATCAGATAATCACCCTCATCTTCGAGTCCTCTGATCAGACGTAGGGAATGCCAGACCGGTTCATTGTTGATCATAAGGCGGTATTCTATGTTCAGCATTTCTCCTTTTTCCACTGCGGAGAGTATCTTTTCCTTCTGGATGTCCTCCAAAAAAATATGCTGGTCTTCCTCGTATACGACCTGCGCGGCATCACGAATCACATTTTGGAAAAAATCTTTCCCGCCCTGCTCGATCTGCAGGGAATGAAATTCCGGATTCACCGAATACCAATAGTATTCGTTCGTTACCGTGTTCACGTAGTATACGCTGGTATAATCGACCAGCAATGCTTCGGCTATCTTATGAAATACAGTTTCCTGTGCTGCCATAGAACCCCCCCGAATCGTGGCCGGAATCCCCCATTTCCCGGCACCTCATAGTTAGATTCATTTTACCATACATAGAACGGTATTTCAATTATTTATCTATTTTCATCCGTTTACACATTGATTAAAGAGAACACCGCTACAGAATAAAACAACAGGCGCATAAAATGCGCCTGTTGGGATTTAATTTCTTATGTATGAAGTTTACTCTTCATCTGTTGATTCCGAGTCAGCTTCTTCTGCCTCTTCTGATGCATCTGCCTCTGCGTCTGCTACGAGGTCGTCTGCGACTGCTGCTTCCTCTTCTGCGAAGGGATCATCGGAAAGGATGTCCCGCTCGGTTACCTCCGACTCTCTCATATCGAGTGCTTCTTCATCCAGCTCCTCCTCTTCCAGATCCGGAACATCGTTCAGATATTCGGAATCGAGGCGAACGGAACGATAACGCTTCATACCGGTTCCGGCGGGGATCGGCTTACCGATCAGTACGTTCTCCTTCAGACCGATCAGGTGATCCATCTTTCCATTGATTGCTGCATCGGTCAGGACACGGTTGGTCTCCTGGAAGGATGCTGCGGAAAGGAAGCTGTCTGTCTTCAGGGCTGCCTTGGTGATACCAAGGAGTTCCGGACGATAAACAACCGGACGAAGACCGTCTTCCTCAAGGAAGGTATTCATTTCCTCAAGGTCGAGTACATCTGCCAATGTACCGGGCAGGTATTCGGAATCGCCGCTGTCCTCCACCTTTGCTTTTTTCAGCATCTGGCGGACGATGATTTCGATATGCTTATCGTTGATCTCAACACCCTGTGAACGGTATACCTTCTGAACCTCGCGGAGCATGTAATCCTGTACGGCATGCACGCCCTTGATCTTCAGAATGTCGTGCGGGTTCACGGAACCCTCTGTCAGTTCATCACCGGCACCGATCATCTGGCCGTCTGTGACCTTGATACGGGAACCGTAGGGAATGAGGTATGCCTTTGTTTCGCCGGTTTCCTCATTTGTGACAACAACTTCTCTCTTCTTCTTGGTATCCCGGATCTCTACCTTACCGGCAAAGTCGGAAATAATGGCAAGACCCTTCGGCTTACGTGCCTCGAAGATTTCCTCAACTCTGGGAAGACCCTGTGTGATATCGCCACCGGCAACACCACCGGAGTGGAAGGTTCTCATTGTCAGCTGTGTACCGGGCTCACCGATGGACTGTGCGGCAATGATACCGACTGCCTCACCAACCTGTACCGGCTGGCCGGTTGCCATGTTTGCACCGTAGCACTTTGCACAGATACCGAACGGACGGCACTTGCAGGTCAGTACAGAACGGATCTTCAGCTTCGCGTCGCGGCGTACCTCACCGGACTCCGGATCGGTAAACGGACGGCCGTCGGATTCTACACCGTACTTGATCACGCGCTCGGCACGGAGCGGATTGATGATGTGATTCTTCTTTACGATCATCTCGCCGTTTGCATCGAAGATGCTCTCTGCGGCATATCTGCCTGTGATACGCTCCTGGAAGCTCTCTGTCAGCTGTTTGCCTTCATAGAATGCCTGTACATAGATACCGGGCTTTTCTTCCATATCGACCGCACAGTCGGGCTCATGGATGATCAGGTCATGCGATACATCGACAAGACGACGTGTCAGGTAACCGGAGTCGGCTGTACGAAGAGCGGTATCGGAAAGACCTTTCCGCGCACCATGTGCCGACATGAAGTATTCCAGTACGTCCAGACCTTCACGGAAGTTGGACTTGATCGGAAGTTCGATCGTATTACCGGTCGTATCGGCCATCAGACCACGCATACCGGTCAGCTGTTTGATCTGCTGATCGGAACCACGGGCTCCGGAGTCAGCCATCATGTAAATGTTGTTATACTTATCCAGACCATCCAGAAGAGCCTTGGTCAGCTTCTTATCTGCCTGCTCCCACTGCTTTACGACAGATCTCTTCCGTTCTTCTTCCGTCAGGAAGCCTCTGCCAAAGTAAGCATTGATATGGTCTACGTATTCCTGTGCCTTCTGCAGGATATCCTGCTTCTCCTCCGGCACGGTCATGTCGGCTACGGATACAGAGATACCACTCAGTGTGGAATACTTGTAACCCAGCGCCTTGATATCATCAAGCACCTCAGCGGTACGGGTTGCACCGTGCAGGTTGATGCACTTATTCAGGATTTTCTTCAGATCACCCTTCTTTACCAGATGATTGATTTCCGGTTCCAGCAGATTCTTCTTATCGGAACGATCTACAAAACCAAGATCCTGCGGAATGATCTCGTTGAAATACATTCTACCCAGTGTTGTTGCAACAAAGCCGGAAACCGTGCTGCCGTCTTCCGCTGTTGCTTCTCGCTTGATGTAAATCTTCTGCTGAAGTGTAATCTCTTTATTTTCATAGGCAAGGATGGCCCGGCGGATATCCCGGAATTTCCTTCCCATCAGGTCTGTCGGTGTGCTGACAATGTTCTTGAAGAATGTCACATCGCCCGATTTGGACTGCTTCTTGATGACTCTGACCCGAACCTTATCAAAGGCACCGATCACGCCGGCAGCCGCATCTGCATAAATTGCCTCCAGGTTTCCGGCTTCATCATCCAGAAGATAGGTCTTCTTGATCTCCTCCTCCGGAACATCCTTATATTCCTTGAACTTGTCCATGGTCAGGTAGTAAATACCCAGAACCATATCCTGTGAAGGTACGGATACGACACCGCCGTCCGAAGGCTTCAGCAGGTTATTGGGTGAAAGCAGAAGGAATCGGCACTCTGCCTGCGCTTCCACGGAAAGCGGAAGGTGCACGGCCATCTGGTCACCATCGAAGTCGGCATTGAAGGCCATACATACGAGCGGATGCAGCTTAATGGCTTTACCCTCTACCAGAATGGGCTCAAATGCCTGAATGGAAAGTCTGTGAAGTGTGGGGGCACGGTTCAGCATAACCGGATGCTCTTTAATGACATCCTCGAGGATGTCCCAGACTTCCGGTACCATACGCTCGAC
>CACYDN010000316.1 GCA_902773185.1 uncultured Lachnospiraceae bacterium
ATGATGGCGATCACGCTCGTGATCGGTGTATGCTCCGTTTTGGTGGCATATTTCAGTGCGAGAGCGACGGCCGGCTTTGTGGCAGGACTTCGCCGGGACTGCTTCCGAAAGGGAGAGCAGCTCTCTCCTCAGGATTTTGCGGCACTGGGTGAGTCTACCGTGATCACAAGAACCATGGCGGATGTGACGCAGATGCAGCTGATGGTGATCAATCTTCTTAGGCTCTGGCTTGTGGTGCCGGTGCTGATCATTGTCGAGCTTGTGATGATCGCCAAACTGAATCTGACGGTTTTCTTCATCCTTTTCGGCTTTTTTGCCGCCATAGTGATCTTTCTTGTTACCTTCAGTGCAAAATCTCTCAGCGGATTTGAGAAGCTGCAGAAAAAAGTGGACAGGATCAATCTTCTCATGAAGGAGCGGATTACCGGCGTCCGGCCGATCCGTGCCTTCCGGAATGAAAAAATGGAGGATGAGAAAGCTGCTATTGCGAATCGGGAGAGTTACGAAACCTCTATCATGGCGAATAAAAAGATTAATTTCCTTTCGCCCATAGCCCTTGTCCTTATGAGCTGGGTGGTCGTGATCATTTATCTTGTGGGGAATGTCCAGATTCAGTCCGGCATGTCCTCAATCAGCGAACTCATCCTGATCTTTCAGTATGTTACATATTTCATCACCAGCCTGATGGTCATTCCCTTTGTTGTGAATATCCTGCCGAAAGCCGCAGTTTCATCCAGAAGAATCAATGAACTCCTGGATTATAAGCCTTCGGAAAAAACGGAATGGCGGAAGGTTTCCGCGCCGGCGGAAAGAAAGGGGAAGATTGAGTTTCAAAATGTAATCTTCGGATATGCCGGCGCTGTGGACGTGATCGCGGATATTTCGTTTGTGGCGGAGCCCGGCAAAACGACAGCCCTGATCGGCCCCACGGGCAGCGGAAAAACGACAATCCTCAATCTGGCGCAGGGACTGTATCAGCCGACCTTTGGCGATATTCTGATCGATGATACGAGTATTCGCGGCTGCAAAGATCCGTGGCTCCGGGATTATTTTTCCTACGGAACCCAGCGTCCCATGATCTTTCAGGATACCGTAAAAAACAATATTTGTCCGGATCCCGCTGCCTTTGATGAAAAGAGAATGGAAACGGCGCTTAGAAGCTCCTGCTTCGATGAGGTACTGAAGGATAAGCCGGAGGGCATTGATTATATGATGAGCCAGGGCGGCATGAATGTTTCCGGCGGACAGCGGCAGCGTCTCAGTCTGGCTAGAACCTTTGCTAAGGAAGCTGATATTTATGTATTTGATGACACACTTTCCGCTCTGGATGCCAAAACGGAGAAAAAGGTACTGGATGCGATCCATACGCAGCTAAAGGGAAAGACAGTTCTTATGGTGGCGCAGAAGATCAGTACGATCGAGCATGCGGATCACATTATTGTTATGGACAAAGGACGGATCGCAGGCCAGGGAAAGCATGAGGAGCTCCTCCGTAGCTGCGATGTCTACAAAGAAATATACGAAACCCAGTGTTATCTGGAACAGGAAGGGGCGTGACCGGTATGGCAGAGAAGAAGAAAAATACATCCGGCACTCCGGTTTTAAAACGAATGTTTCAGGATATGGGGAATATGAAACGGCGGTTCTGGTTTGCTCTTCTGATTGTTTCCTTGGCAAAATTCAGTCTGGCGATGGCGCCGGAGATGGCAAAGCATATTACGAATGCCCTGACCGAATTTGCCGCAGAGGGAAAGACGGATTGGAACAGGCTTCTCCTTTTGGCGGGGCTTCTGGCGCTGTTCTATATGATCGGTTACGGTGCGGACGGCTTTATCACAAGGGCGATGGTTTCGATTTCCCAGAGTCTTGTTATGAAGCTTCGGAACCGCTGCGGCGAGAAGCTGGACCGGCTATCCATCGGTTATCTGGATTCCCACCCACTCGGAGATACACAGGCGAGAGTGACTGTTGACCTGGTCAATATGTCCAACGGAATTGAATCGACGGTTGCGTCCCTTCTGGGGCATCTGGTCCTGATGATCGCAATCCTGGTCATGATGATCCTCACGGACATCCGGCTGGCTCTCATCTATGTGGCCTTTATGCCGCTTATGATGTTTGCTCTGAAGTTTATCACCAAACATACCAGAAAGCTGTTTCTGGCTTCCAATAAGGCGCAGGGCGCTTTATCCGCGAAGGTTACGGACAGCTTTTCCAACCACATGATGCTGAAGGCCTGCGGCCTGGAGGATATCAAGCTGCAGGAGTTCGATCGGCTGAACAAAGAATTTGAAAATGAATTTGTCCGCTCGCGGTTTATATCCGGATTCATGCGTCCGACCAGCAATGTTCTGGCGAAACTCGCTTATATAGCCATGTGTATCCTGAGCGGTATGCTGCTGATCCGCGGTTCCATGACACTGGGTGAATTCACGGCATTTCTCTTTTACGGAAATATGATCGGTACGCCGATGAGCGAGCTTTCGGTGGCCATCAACAATTTCCAGGATGCACTTTCCTCCGGCGCGCGTGTATATGAGTTTCTGGATCAGCCGGAAGAAAAGGAGGAGGCTCCATCGGAGCATCTGGATGTCGGAGAGATGAAGGGCGAAGTGAGATTCGACCATGTTTCGTTCCGCTATGTGCCGGATAAACCGTTGATGGAGGATGTTTCCTTCACCGCCAGGCCCGGGCAGGTCATGGCTATTGTCGGTCCCTCCGGTGCCGGCAAAACGACGCTGATCAACCTTTTGATGCGTTTCTATGAGATCGGTTCCGGAAAAATTCTGCTGGACGGAAAGGATACGAAGAAGCTGTCCAAGGAAAACCTACGCAGTGCGTTCGGCATGGTCCTGCAGGAAAGCTGGATCCTCGATGGGACGATCGAGGAGAACATTGCCTTCGGAAAGCCGGGGGCGACGCATGAGGAAGTTGTGGAGGCGGCAAAACGGGCCGGCTGCGATGACATCATCCGGAAGCTTCCGCTTGGATATGAAACCCATGTCGGACCCGACAATTCTGCGCTTTCTGCCGGTGAAAACCAGCTGCTGGCCATTGCAAGAGCGGTCATCTCGGACCCGAAGATCCTGATTCTGGATGAGGCGACCTCCCAGGTGGATACCAAAACGGAGGCGGCTATAACGAGAGCCATGGAAAAGATGATGGAGGGGCGGACGACCTTTGTAATTGCGCACCGGCTCTATACGATTCAGAATGCGGATCAGATCATCTTTATGGTGAACGGGGATATTAAGGAGGTTGGCAGTCACAGCGAGCTTCTCGCGCGAGGGGGGCTCTATGCTTCCATGTACCGGACGGGGCTGGATGACGTTTAGATGTTTCAGAGCCATGTGATGTGCCGGTTTCCCGGTTTATAATGAAACACTACTCAGGATGACGATTCTTCTTTGACAAATACTATATGTTATAGCAGGTTGAGTACGAGTAAATCTGTTCAGGACATCGCTCTCGCTCGAACACGGGCTCCCCTAACGGACACTAAACTCTCACTTCGTGTACAAAGGACGTACACTCGTGAATCGTTAAGTACCGTACGCGCACAATTCGAAGAATTGTGTGTCTGCCGAAGGCAGATGCGTTCTGCGAAGCAGAACCAAGACTTGCTTAGCAAGTCTTGCAAATCGCAACGCGATTTGGCACGAGGCCCGTGACGGTCCTTCACAGACTTACTCGTACTTCCCTGCCGGTAAACTGTATGGTATGTCAAAAAAGAATCGTCATCGTGAA
>CACYDN010000317.1 GCA_902773185.1 uncultured Lachnospiraceae bacterium
GTCGCTGGCGCGTGGGCGAAGATGAAGAGGGTCCCATCTACGAATATGATTATGATAATGATGGGTACTATTACTACAACGATAGTGAAGAGGATAAGACCATTTACCTCTGGGCAACCGGTAATGTAGACTTTACCCTGATGTATGCAATCAGTCCCGGAGACGATTTCCTGATCGAGAAAATGCTCCCTGCGGCAATTGTTCTGGATCCGGAAAAAACGGATGGTGTAAATGAATTCTCTTATAAGAACTCCATCAATCTGGTTCGTCACTGGTATGAATTTGATCCGGAAACCGGAGAGGATTATGTGAAATACGAATCCGACAGGGGAATGCTGTTTGCGGCAACGGTGCCGGCCGGAAAATTTGCTTATTTTGCCACCTTAGATGATTTTGAAGGTGGAGTATATGAGAATTTCGACGAAGATGGTGAACTGGATTTCGATACCTGTTATTGGAATGACTTTAATCAGGATTTTGAACATGGCTATGCCAACCTGACAGAGGAGGATCAGACAGTTTATATCTGGGCACGCTACCGTTCGTGGGATATGCCCGAGGAATCCTATATCAGCTTTAAGTTATATGATGCCGAAGAATTTTATCTCAGCAATACACTGGAAGATTCGTTTTATCTTCCTTACGGTGAGTCCAACCTTAACGAATTTGCCATAAGAGAAGCCGTTGTGATCAACAGATGGTATGATTTCGATGCTGATAAGGAGAGAGTCGATACCTGGACCAGTACAGGTACACTTTTCAAATTTGAAGTGGCACCCGGAAAGGCTGCAAAGCTTGAGGTGAATTCCCCTGATTTTGATCTTTGTTCATTCAGTGAGGAAGATCCGGAGCATTTGGATTGTGAGTATCACTATTTTGAGAGGACTTTCACCAATACAAGCGATGAAGAGCCGATGACTGTTTACTTCTGGCGAGGAACCGGCTGGAATGTGGAGGGAGCGGGAACCGCAACCCTTACCGAAATAGATTTGGCAGACCTGGATCTCGCAGACAACTTGGATAAGGCGATTGAATTAGACGTTGGACAGGCATTATCACAGGATTTCTCGGATCATATGTTTGAAGCTCTCTACAGATGGATGGATTACGGTTGGGATGAAGAGTATGACAGACCGGATGATCATCTGGTTACGGAAACAGCCTTTGGTGTTCTCTTTAAGGTTAATATCCCGAATGATGTGGATGATACTTTGATCGAAATCGAAAGAGAAATTCAGGATGGATATTGGTTTGATGCCCTGATCTATGAAAATGTTGCAGAAGGAGAGCTTGCACGAATTTCAACGTCACAGGATCCGAACAGCGAATCCCGCGTATATTACAACGGAGAAGCTAAGGTGCTTTATATCTGGGTAATCGGTCCGACACACTTTACGGAAAGCAATGAAGATATCATTACCGTAGGTGCGGATGATGTGACTGGCCTTGAAAAGTCTACTCTGGATGATGTGGATGAAATGCCCTGGCAGAAGGTTGTTAACGTTAAAAATGAATATGATATTGTGATTCACAGAGAAGAAAACGGTATCGGCCATCTTGCAACAGGTTGTCTTTACTCCTTTAATATGGAAGCCGGTAAGTCCTACGATGTGACATTCCCCGGATCTGCGTCTGAAGGAAGAGTGGGATTATTTATGCAGAAAGAGGATGGCACGGTTGACTGGAACTTTGCAGAAATTCCGTACGATGGTGAAGGAACTCTTCTTGAAACGGCTGTCATGGTGCCGGGTGATGAAGATGCTGCTGTTTTTATAGTCGCGGAAAAAGGAACGAAATTCGCTATTGGCGAAGATCTGTCCGATAATCCGTTTACTGATATTTACAGATATAAGAACAGTCAACAGCTTTACTATTATGATTCTGTTCTATTCTGTTTGGATCAGGGTATCATGAGCGGTTACAGCGGAAAAGATGCCGGTAAGTTCGGACCGGATGATACCCTGACAAAAGGCCAGCTGATCCTTATGCTTTATCGTTTGGCAGATGAAGATGCTGTATTTGATGAATGTGAATTTGACGATGTTAATAAAACAAAGAAAGGGAAAAAGCCTTACTACTTTGACGCATGCCAGTGGGGCAAGGAACAGGGCATCATTACCGGTGTAAAAACGAATGGAAAACTTCTTTTTGGACCGGAAGATCCCGTTACCAGAGCTGACTGTGCATCTATGCTGATGCGGTACTCTATTGCAATGGGTCTTGAAACCGAGGAATCTGTAGCTGAGCTTCAGAATAGTTTTGATCTGTCTGTATACAAGGATACGATTCCACAATCCTGGCGTAAGAGAGTCATGAAATA
>CACYDN010000318.1 GCA_902773185.1 uncultured Lachnospiraceae bacterium
CAGACGCCTTCTTCATACCCTTCCGAAGAACGATCGGGTTAGCACCTGCTGCCAGGTTCTTCATTCCCTCGTTGATCATGGCCTGTGCCAGAACGGTTGCGGTTGTTGTACCATCACCGGCAACATCATTGGTTTTGGTGGCAACTTCCTTCACTACCTGTGCACCCATGTTTTCAAAAGCATCTTCCAGTGTGATTTCCTTTGCAATGGTCACACCGTCGTTGGTGATGAGGGGTGTACCGTAGGACTTATCCAGAACGACGTTACGTCCCTTGGGTCCGAGGGTTACTCTTACTGTATCTGCCAGCTGATTGACACCGCTTTCCAGTGCTTTTCTTGCTTCTGCACCGTACTTAATTTCCTTAGCCATTTTACCTTATGCCTCCTTCTTACTCCACTACTGCTAAAATATCGTCCTGACGAACGATGGTATACTTCTCGTCATCAAAGGTAACATCTGTTCCTGCATACTGGGAATAGATGACCTTCTGGCCAACTTCCACATTCATCGGGATGGTCTTTCCATCCTCAAGCTTGCCGGGACCTACAGCGATTACCTCGGAATACTGAGGCTTCTCCTTGGAATTTCCGGTCAGGATGATTCCGGATGCAGTTGTTTCTTCTGCTTCAGCCGCTTTCAGAACGACTCTGTCACCTAATGGTACAATCTTCATGTTTCTGATACCTCCTACTGCTTGAAATTTTTAGCACTCATTACTATTGACTGCTAACACAATCTCTATTGTACTCATTTTGAGAAAAAAATCAAGTCTATTTTGCGGGTTTTTTTTGCTGCTCGGCGTTCTTCACCGCTTTATTGATCTTTGCCTGACGCGCCTCCTGGACCTTATTCTCCTGGATTCCCTTTGCAACAGCCTTCAGGTACCCATCGACCAGTTTCTCCCCATGGCCATCCATAGCCAGTTTGCGAAGCTCCTGATCGGACATCTTACCGAAGCGCTCAAAGCCCGGCGAATTCTTGATCTTACTGCGCTCCGCCTTCACGTTATCAGGCATAACCGCCTGCGTCAGAAGGTTCTTCTCAACCTTCTTTTTATCTTTCTGCAGAAGACCTTTATTTCTTTCACTGTAATTTGTCCTCGTCAGGGTCTTGAAGTAAAGCATATCGGCAATCCGGTCACGCAGCTTATCACCTGATAAAGCAGAAAGCTCAGTTTGGATGGAAACCACCTTCTCATGCGCATAGGCAAGCGGATTATCCTTCGCTTCCATGCGGGAGATCATTCTCTTCGTCTCGTTGCGGAGAGCCTTTACTCTTTTTACGACAAGATCTGTTTTTTCCAGACGAGCCTTACCGTAAATTGAGAGTTCTTTTCCGTCTTCCTTTTCTTTCGCCTTCTTTTCACTGTAGGCAGCCGCACAGTTACGGATTTCATTCAGCTTTGCCGTAAGCTTTGCCCGATCTTCCGCACTAAGCTGATCTTCCGGTCTTTTCAGCTTCTTCAGAAGCTTCTTCGCCAGCGATTCCAGTCCGTCACAGGATGCCTTCAGATCCTTATATTTTCGTGATGTTCCGTGATGCCATGGATCTGCCTTATGCAGTTCCTTATACATCTCTTTGCCGGCAGTCTTCAGGCTGGTTAACATTTCCCGTTCATCTTTATATTCATAGGAAGGAGCGATTCTTGCACTGTCTTCAATGCCCTTCAGAAATTCTTTTTCTGCCTTTTCCCGAAGCTCCTCCAGTTCCTTATTGGCCACCAGCTTATCGCCGAAATCATCCACCTTCACCGCACCGGCAAAAGTCGGTCCCTCCTTCGGTTCATACTTCGGACGATCTTTCTCGGAAAGCTTATAATACTCCTCTGCTTTCTCGGCACAGATATCGATAACGGAATACTTGATATTATTAAAATAATTTTGCTTCTCAGCGAGCTTATCAATCGTGTTTTCGCCGCGGCCCCATTCTCCTTTTTTCACAACACGAATTCTGTTTTCCTTAAGTGCTGTTCGGATCTGTTCCGCACGCGCTATCGCTGCCTTGATGTTTTCTTCGCTCATGCCGCGCTTTGCAAAGCTTGCCGCAAGCTTTTCCGGATACTTCGGATCCATGATCTTCTTCGCCATATCTTCACTGATGACAGACAGATTATTCACAGCGGGAAGCGCCTTCGACCTTTCATTCGGATCCGGAATCCTGGTTCCTACAGAAAAGTCGTTATCGATACCCTTTACACCGGTAAATTTGGGGGTATCGGTATCCAGACCATCGAACTGATAAAACAGATTCTTATTATGACGGTCAACATTCATACAGATATAATCCACAATCTGCAGATCGGCAATATCCTTCAGGCCCTCGGTATTATAGACCTTACCGATCATATCCGATGTGATGCGTGCCATGGGATGTCCTACCGCTTCTCCACTCTCAATAAGGGCATAGTCAACACCATCCACCTTATCCATCACAATGCCTTCCAGGATACGGCCGTCAGACTCAACCTGTGCCACCCGGCTTCTTGCCAGAACATTCGGAGCACCCAGTTCTTCCGCCACATCGGTCATCAGTACATTCTTGAGATCCACACGAGAATTACCATCAAGCTCAATACCCGCCTGTATTCTTTCCAAATCAGCCTGTGTAGCGAACTTGTTCACCCTTGAGGCAAGTCCCTTGATCATCTGGTTAAAACTCTCATCGTCGGCCAAACGCTTCGCATCCGCATCGGTAAAGCCGATATTCTTCATAATTTCAGGCTTTTGGGCGAGTTTTTCATCGATATCGGTAAGGTCATCCAGCGTACCGGCAGAATAATAATCATAGATCAGCATCAGCTCATTTTCATACTCCGGGTGATCCTTGAAATACTGATCAAAGACCTTCTTTGCCCCGTTTTTCACTGAAAGAATCTCCTTTGGTGCGAAAAAGGCTTCTTGTTTGCTTCCGTTTTCCATCCAGGTGATTGGATAGCGCCGGCTCAGTTGTCCGCCGACGGTATTGATCTTCGACATGGCCGGGATCGCGAGTTTCAGTGTATTCGGATCCTTCGCCTGTAACGAATCCGCATCCTGTGCAATTCCGCTGCCCACAACAACACCAACAGGCACTTTCTTTTCCTGTTCTGCTTTAACGTCTCTTTCCGGTTCCGGTGCAAGACCAAGAACAAGCCTGCGGTTCTTTTCCTTCATTTCAAGGGAATGCTGTTTATTCTCCTTAAACTTATAATTATCAGCCTCTGTCTTAGCTTCCTTCGGTAAACCCAGAATCTTACTAAACTGGCTGCGCTTATGTTCCTGCGCCAGCTTCTGAATGGAATATAACTTCCACTCATTTTTCTTTACCACACGGATTTTTCCTTCTTTCGTATAACCAACAGGCTTGCCTTCAAAAAACTTCTTGTCTTCCGTAATCTTCTTTTGCAGTGCTTCCTTCCGGAGCCATGCCTGCTCCAGTTCCTCCTGCGACAGCCCCAGATCCGCATGGGCCAGCGTAAACTGCTCTTTGGTCGTGACGAGGCACATGGCATTATATTCTTCCTCACCGATAACACCCATTTCCTCCATCCGGACGAAATTATACCTCGGTTCGGCATCGATCGGATCCGGCTGGTAGGTAGCATCGTTATCGATCATCGTAAGACCGACAAGCTTTGCATCCGCACCTTCCTTCGGTTCGAAACGAAGGAAAAAGTTTCCGGTATTTCTGTCCACACCGCCGGTGATAAAATCAATCGCCTGCATAGCGGCAATATCACCGAATACTTCCGGATTCTCAAATACCTGCGGTCCGTAATTCACCATGGGATCGTCCGGCTTCATCGCATTGATATTAAAGCCGGTTGCCTCTGCCATAAAGGTTCCGGAAATCTGTTTTCCGTTCCGGATGAGCATCATCGGTCTGGCTTCCGCCACAAGGTTCTTCTTTCCGAGAAGCTTTGCCACCCTGCATACACCGATATTCCGGCGGTCTACATTGGCGCCGTCCCGGAGTGTGATTGGGTTATCTTTCTTATAAGATTCATACTGTATGGCAATCGGAACCATCTGTCGGCCGAGCTCATCCATAACGGACAGAAAGTCCTCTCTCTCCATGAGTTCCAAAACTTCCGGATTCCGATCAACTTGAACAGCCGGAAATATCTGTGTGAACCAATGATCA
>CACYDN010000319.1 GCA_902773185.1 uncultured Lachnospiraceae bacterium
AGCGGGACAGCGTGATCCTGATGGGACGGGACGGCGATGAGATGATCTCCGCCGAGGAGATTTCCGAACCGGCCGCAAGCTTTAATTACGAGATGGTCTGCCGGGTTTCGAAGAGAGTCCCGCGGATTTATGTTCCGGGACATGTAGACGATTGATGTAAATATTATAACGATAGGAATCAATACAAAAGGAGTCAGATGTTTAAAAAAATAGACGGCGACTCGGTGGAAGAGGAAATACTATCCATCGTTGAAGAGGGACATGAACAGGGTGTCATCCATGAGGATGAAGCCGAGATGATCGAAAATGTCCTGGAATTTGATGAGAAAAAGGTGCGGGACATTATGACCAGCCGCAGCCGGATCTTTGCCGTACCGAAGGATGAGATCATAGGTGATTTCCTCAAAAAGGCGCTGGAAAGCGGTTTTTCGCGCTATCCGGTATATGAGGAGGAAATCGATCAGATTGTCGGTGTGGTCCATATCAAAGACCTTGTAATTGGCTATCTGGCGGACCCGGCGAAGCCTGTGGGCGATGTGATGGATGATGCGGTATTTGTGCATCCCACCTACGAAGTTATGAAGCTCCTTCGAAAAATGCAGAAGGAAAAGAACCACATAGCCATAGTACTCGATGAGTATGGCCAGACCGAAGGTCTTGTCACGCTGGAGGATGTTCTCGAGGAGCTTGTCGGCAAAATCGAGGATGAACACGACAAGGAGCGCAAGGAGGTTCATGTGGCGGAGGACAGCCTGATCGTAGAGGGAACAATCCCCCTGCACGATCTGGAGGAGCAGATCCCCGGCCTGGAATTTCCGGACGGAGATATCGAAACACTGAATGGATTTCTGCTCTATCTTCTGGGACGGTTCCCCAAGGAACACGAACGAATCAGCCTCACCTTCGGGGGTTACCGATTTACAGCGCTGCGGGTCGAAAACCGCATGATCCGAAAAGTCCGCGTCCAGGAAGAAGTCACCTAACAAAATCGAAGGCGGGCCGCAACATATTGCGAACCTGTATTCCATTTTAGGCAGTTAAAAAACAGGTGATCTGTACTGAAATGTGCGGATCGAAAACATTTGCGAGTTTTCGAGAGCACATTTCAGTACAGATTACCGTAATTAATAAAGAAACAGGAGAGACAAAATGTCAGGACATTCTAAATTCGCAAACATCAGAGTAAAAAAGGAAAAGAACGATGCCGCCAAAGGCAAGGCGTTCACAATCATCGGCCGTGAAATCGTTGTGGCTGTAAAGGAAGGCGGACCGGATCCGGCCTCCAACAGCAAGCTTCGCGACGTCATCGCCAAGGCAAAGGCAGCCAACATGCCCAACGATACCATTGAGCGTGGCATCAAGAAGGCAGCCGGCGATGCGGCAGCCATGAATTATGTGACCAATATTTATGAAGGCTACGGCCCGGGCGGGACCGCAATCATCGTAAAGACACTGACCGACAACAAAAACCGGACAGCAGCCAACGTCAGAAGTGCGTTCACCAAGGGCGGCGGAAACGTCGGCACAACAGGCTGCGTATCTTATATGTTTGATGAAAAGGGCCAGATTATCATCGCAAAGGAAGAGACAGAACTTTCCGCAGATGAACTGATGATGATGGCACTGGATGCAGGCGCAGAGGATTTCAGCGAGGAAGAGGATTCCTACGAAATCATCACCTCACCGGAGGATTTCTCCGCGGTACGCGAAGCCTTTGAAAAGGAAAAAATCGAGATGGCATCCGCAGACGTGACCATGATCCCGCAGAACTACGTGACCCTCAGCTCCGAGGATGACAAGAAGAACTTCCAGCGCATCATGGACCTCCTGGATGACGACGATGACGTCCAGGCCGTCTACACCAACTACGACGAAGAGTAAGAAGGAACGGAAAAGGCTCCTGATTTCTGTTTGTATAGCAGAAACAGGGACGTTTGGCTGTTAGACGCTGCTTCAACATGCGGATCGAAAACATTCGCGAGTTTTCGAGAGCATGTTGAAGCAGCAAGAAAACTTACGGTATCGCCACAAACAGAAAGGGGGAAGGGAGACATGAAGAAGAGAATCATCACCATCGCCAGACAATACAGCTCCGGCGGCCTGAAGGTAGGCAAACGCCTGGCTGAGGAAATGGGCATCAGCTGCTATGACAGCGAAATGTTCCGCATCGTCTCCAGTGGACAGAACATGCGGGATAAAGATGTCGCCCACGATGACCGGATCAAGGATACATCCCTCTTTGATGTTGCCCGGGAGCGTTACAAGGATTACGGCGAGGAGGGACTTGCCACCGATATGGATGACATCCTGCCCTTCCGGAATATTTACGATTATCAGTCGGATATCATCCGCAGCCTGGCGGAGAAGGAACCGTGTGTACTGGTTGGCCGCTGTGCGGACTATATTCTGCGGGACAGAAAGGATGTACTCCGCGTCTTTATCCATGCACCGATGAACTTCCGGATGCGCCGGGCCTCGAGTGTGCATGCCCTGCCGGATGAAGAACTCATCGCTTATATCAACAAGAAGGATGAGAAGAAGGCGTCCTACTACCATGAGTACACGGGCGGGAACTGGGAGAGTGCCGTAAACTACGATCTTTCGCTGGACACATCGGAGCTCGGAATCCACGGCTGCGTGGACAGGATCATTGCGTATCTGAATATTGCATTGTAGCGGCAAGCTTTTGAAATGCATTTTTACGATTTACGGGCATTGTTTTTTGCCGGAATTCTGTCCGTTCTGTCTGTTAGAAAAATGAACGGGGCAGCACGAATAGAGAGTACGTTGCGATTTTCAATAAGATAATTTGGGGAAAATAAAGCAGGATACAAAAACAGCTTTGACGCGGTATATTGTATGTGCTACAATGAAAGGGAGCGGCACTGCCGCATCCTTCACGGGGAGGTTATGACATGAAAAGAGTGGCCTATATTGCATCGGAATGCGTTCCGTTTATCAAGACCGGTGGTCTGGCAGACGTAGTGGGAACACTTCCGAAAAAGTTCAATAAGGAAGAGTATGATGTGCGGGTAATCATCCCGAATTACATGTGCCTTCCGGCAAAATTCAAGAACAATATGCGTTATCTGACCCATTTCCATATGGATATCGGCTGGAAACAGCAGTACGTGGGTGTCATGTACATGGAATATGAGGGCGTGCCCGTCTATTTCATTGATAACGAATATTATTTCAATGGCTTCAACATCTATGGGGATGTGAAGTGGGATATTGAAAAGTTCTGCTATTTCAGCAAGGCGGCGCTTTCCATTCTGCCGGGCATCGGTTTCCGGCCGGATATTGTTCATTGCCATGACTGGCAGGCAGGCCTTGTGCCGGTATATCTGAAGACGCTTTTTGCGTCCAACCCCTTCTATCGTGGGATGAAGTCGGTCATGACGATCCACAACCTGCAGTTCCAGGGCAAGTGGGACATCAAGACTGTGGCGGAGTATTCCGGTCTGCCCATGGATCTTTTTACGCCGGATAAGCTGGAGATCAATAAGGATGCCAGCATGCTGAAGGGCGGTCTTGTTTACGCGGACAAGATCACCACCGTTTCCAATACCTATGCAGGCGAAATTCAGATGCCTTACTACGGTGAAGGTCTGGATGGACTGCTTCAGGCAAGAAACCAGTCTCTTTGGGGCATTGTCAACGGTATCGATTACCAGGTTTACAATCCGGAGACCGACGGTGCACTGGCCGCAAACTACAACAAATACAATTATCGTGAGAATAAGAAAAAGAATAAGCTCGCGCTCCAGAAGAAGCTGGGGCTTCCCCAGGATGAGAACGTGTACATGATCGGTATCGTATCCCGTCTGACGGATCAGAAGGGACTTGACCTGATCGACCGGGCCATGAACGATATCATGACCGACGGAACACAGCTGGTTGTTCTGGGAACGGGCGACCGTCGTTACGAGGATATGTTCCGTTATTATCAGGGCATTCATCCGGCAAAGCTTTCCGCAAATATTTACTTCAGCGATGAGCTTTCACATCAGATTTACGGCGGCTGCGATGCTATTCTGGTACCGTCGCGGTTTGAACCCTGTGGTCTGACACAGCTGATGGCACTTCGGTACGGCTCCCTGCCGATTGTCAGAGAGACCGGTGGTCTGAAGGATACTGTTGTTCCGTTCAACGAGTTCGAAGGAACCGGAACAGGCTTCTCCTTCCTGAACTACGACTTCAGAGACCTGCTCAATACCATCAATTACTCCAAGCGTGTATTCTTCGACATGAAGGAAGCCTGGTATGATATGATGTACCGCGCAATGGAGCAGGATTACAGCTGGGACAAGTCAGCACGGATTTACGAGCAGCTGTATAACGAGATCTAACTGCTTGTCGAAACAACATTTGAATTGGTTTAACAGGCACTTACTTTAGGAACGACTAAGGTAAGTGCCTGCTTTATGATGAGGTAAAAAAATGGCATTGGATGGAATCGTGCTTGCGGCACTGAAAAAAGAACTGCATACAAAGCTTACGGGCGGGCGGGTCACAAAGATCCAGCAACCGGAAAAAGCGGAAATGCTCCTGACCATTAAGAAGGAAAAGGATACTTACCGTCTGCTTCTTTCAGCGGATGCCTCCCTCCCCATGGCTTATCTGACGGAAAGCCAGCGGAAGGCGCCGGACACCGCGCCTCTTTTTTGCATGGTCATGCGGAAGTACCTGGGCAACGGCCGGGTAAAGGCTGTGACACAGCCGGGAACGGAACGTATCCTTGCTTTTCATATTGAGCATATGGATGAAATGGGCGACCTCCGGGAATACCGTCTTATTCTGGAAATCATGGGCCGGCACAGCAACCTGATCCTTGTGGATGATCAGGATAAGATTCTGGACAGTATCAAACGTGTCCCGGCGGATGTGAGCTCGGTCAGAATCGTTCTGCCGGGTGAAACCTATGAGATGCCGCCCGGACAGGGCAAGAAGAGTCCGGCAGAGCTTTCGCCGGAGGAGTTTCGGGAAAGGCTTCATGAAAGCAGGGAAGCTGTGCCGAAAACCATATCCGGCATGCTGACAGGGGTATCCTTTCCGCTGGCGGAGAGTCTTGCGGCAGAAGCAGAAAGGAGTATGACAGATGATGCGGCCGAAGCGGGTAACTTTGCCAGAAAGACCGGCGCGGAGCTTACGGATTCGGAATGCATGCAGATCGCAAAAATCTACGAAGGCTTTCGAAACCGCTTGGCCGAGGAAGACTTTTTTCCGGTAACCTATCTGCTGAGCGGAGAACCGAAGGAGTATCATGTTTTCCCGCTGGCGGGCTTTGCAGAGTGTGAAAAAATGCCCTTTGAAAGCATCTCCGCCTTGCTCGAGGACTATTACAGCGGTCGTGAGAAGAGGAATCTGATGCGGCAGAAGACGGCGGATATGAAGCATGTTCTGGAACAGGCGGTTGCCAGAGCGGCGAAGAAGCTGGATCTCCAGCGGCAGCAGCTCCGGGATACGGAGGACCGGGAAAAAGACCGGATCCGGGGCGAACTCTTGCAGACCTACGGCTACGGCCTGCAGGGCGGCGAGA
Organism: uncultured Lachnospiraceae bacterium; assembly: GCA_902773185.1. Classification (GTDB taxonomy): domain Bacteria; phylum Bacillota; class Clostridia; order Lachnospirales; family Lachnospiraceae; genus Eubacterium_Q. Next base: position 5,543 of record CACYDN010000319.1, read on the forward strand.
AAGAGCTGGAATGTGAAAACTATTATGACGGAACGACCGTGAAGATTCCGCTGGATCCTCAGAAAACGGCCTTTGAGAACAGCCAGTCATTCTTTGCACGCTACAACAAGAAGAAGCGGGCGGCGGAGGCCCTTGCGGTGCATATCCGCGAGACGGAGGAGGAACTGGATTACGCAAGGAGTGCGCTCCATGCGCTGTCGCTTTGTGACAATATTGAGGATATTAAGGAGCTCCGGCAGGAGATGGCCGGCGCCGGTATTCTGAAAAAGACGGCCGGCAAAAAGGGGAAGGATAAAACGCCTAAGGCAAAGCCGCTTCATTATGTTACGGCAGATGGCTATGACATTTACATCGGCAAGAATAACCTGCAGAACGACGAGCTTTCGTTTAAACTGGCGGAAGGGAAGGATATGTGGTTCCATGCGAAGCAGATTCCCGGCAGCCACGTGATCGTGCGCCGGAAGGGAAAGGAAGACCTGCCCGACAGCGTATATCTCGCGGCGGCGAGCCTTGCGGCTTACTATTCATCCGCAAAGGATAACCCGAAGGTCGAAATCGATTATACCGAAAAAAAAGAACTGAAAAAGCCGCCGGCGGCGAAGCCCGGCTACGTGATCTACCATACCAACTGGAGCATGATGGCAGTGCCTGCAATCCCGGAAAGCGTGCAGCTGGTGGAAGAGTAGTTTGGTACTTGCGCAGGATGAAAGAATAAGATATAATATAAGTTCAAGGGTCAAACGATAAATCAAAGTGACAAACAGTCAAGCGAGGAGAGAAGCATGATCAGGAGTATGACCGGCTTCGGCAGGAGCGAATTTACGGATGAGGAATACCGCATCATTGTGGAGATCAAATCCGTCAACCATCGCTACCTCGATCTGGGGGTAAAGCTTCCCCGGATCATATCCAAATATGAGCCCGAGATCCGCAAGACCATCCGGGAATATGCGGAACGCGGCAAGGTGGATATGTATATCACCTACGAAAAACTGAAGAGTACAGGCGTGACTGTCCGGTATGACCGGGACGTTGCGGCAGAGTACATCAAATATCTCACGGCCATGGCAGATGAATTCGGGCTCAGCGAGGAGCTTCGTCCGACAAAGATTGCCCGGTTCCCCGATGTATTTACCCTCGAGGAAACCTATCAGGCCGATGAAAAGGATTATCAGGCACTGGACAGGGTGATCCGCGATGCGGCATCCCAGTTCGCAGCCTCCCGCGAAAAGGAAGGCGAGAACCTGAAGAAGGATATCATCGGTAAGATGGACGAACTCGCGGCGCTTGTGGATGCCGTGGAAAAACGTGTGCCGGTGATCATCAGTGCGTATCAGGAAAAGCTCACCGAAAAGGTGAAAGCACTTCTGGAAAATGCGGCAGTGGATGAAAACCGCATCGTGCAGGAAGTGACCATCTACGCGGACAGAGTTGCCGTGGATGAAGAAATTGTCCGTCTCCGGAGTCATATCGAAGCGGTGAAGGATATCCTCACGAAGGGCGGCGCAGCCGGCCGGAAACTGGATTTTATCATCCAGGAAATGAACCGTGAGGCCAACACGACACTTTCCAAATCCGACGACCGTGAAGTGACTGACATCGGAATCGAGATGAAAACGCTCATCGAAAAAGTGAGAGAGCAAGTTCAAAACATAGAGTGATCCAAGGGACGATACACAAACGTCGACTCCGCTTGCGGAAGGAGAGGTTTGTGTAATCGGACCGCAACGAATACGAGGGTGTAGCGATTTTTCCTGTGGAAAAATCAGCGGAATCCGAGTATTCGTAGGATTGCGAGAGTTTCGAAGAAACGAAGCAATCCGTTGGATCACGATAAAGTAGAGAGAAAAGTGCGTAGGATTGCGGGAGTTTCGAAGAAACGGAGCAATCCGTAGGGGTCACAATAAAGCAGCGAGAAACACATTCATATATAAGTTGCGAGGTAGAATATGGAAAACAATGGAAACCTCATCGTCATCTCCGGTTTTTCCGGCGCGGGCAAAGGTACCGTGGTGAAAAAGCTGGTTGAGAAATACGGCTACAGCCTTTCCGTTTCCGCAACGACCCGTGCACCGAGACCGGGCGAGGTAGACGGAAAAGACTATTTTTTCAAAACAACCGATGAATTCCGTAACATGATCGATTATAACGGATTCATTGAATGGGCACAGTACGTCGAGAATTATTACGGCACACCCCGCCGCTTCGTGGAGGATGAACTCCGGAAGGGCAGCACCGTCCTTTTGGAAATTGAAGTGCAGGGTGCAAAGAACGTACTTTCCCAGTATCCGGATGCCATCCTTCTCTTCATCACAACGAAGGATGTGGAAACACTGAAGGAACGCCTTTCCGGAAGAGGCTCCGAAACACCGGAGCAGGTGCAGAAGCGTATCCGCCGGGCAGCGGAAGAGGTGAAGGACATCGACGTATATGAGTACGTGGTGGTGAACGATGACCTCGATACCTGCGTGGAGGATGTGCAGGCCATCATCAAGGCCCGCAGCTGCGAGCGCCACAGACAGTCAGAACTGATCCAGACACTCAAGTCCGGGCTGCAGAGTGTATAAGAGACACCGAATTTGAAACCGAATTCCCCTGCATAGGCAGAAGAAGATAGACAATCAGAATTTCCGTATCGGGAAAGACTGATCATAACCCCCTGAAAGGAGATAAAGACCTATGATGATCCATCCGTCCTACCAGGACCTGATGAACGTAGTAAACGAGGATGTAGAGCCGGGCGAGCAGCCGGTTGTACAGAGCCGGTATTCCATCGTGATGGCTACCGCAAAGCGCGCCAGACAGCTTGTAAGCGGCGAGGAACCGCTTATCAGCGGAAGCGAGGGCAAAAAGCCGCTTTCTGTTGCGGTGGAAGAGCTTTACGAAGGAAAGGTTAAGATCGTCGGCGACGATGAATAAACGTGAAAGAAGGCGGACAGATTTGTTCGCCTTCTTTCAGCTGAACTTTGGTCGGTATAGGAACACCGGATCGATCGAATCGGAAGATGTTTCGTAAAGGAGAAGGAAAATGAAACTGAGCGAGATCACAAGGGGCGTGGACTTCGAACTCCTTTCCGGCGAGGCGGAGCGGGAGATCCCCGATATTACCAACGATTCCCGCCGCGTGGAAAAGGATATGTTATATTTTGCCATCCCGGGCTTTCGGGTGGATGGCGCGTCCTTCCTGCCGGATGTATTAACGAAGGGGGCAGGCTGTATTGTTACGGAAAAAACAAAGGAAGAGCTGGCGGAGATCATCGGCGATATCAGTCTGTATCCGTCTCTTACGGTTCTTCGGGTAGATAATGCGCGGCGCGCCATGGGAATGATGAGCGGCCATTTCTACGGCGACCCGTCGGAGAAGATGACGGTGATCGGCATCACCGGCACAAAGGGAAAGACCACCACATCGGTCATGATCCGGGAAATGCTCGAAAAGGCAGGCCATAAGACCGGCCTTGTGGGTACGATTGAAATCCTGAACGGCAAGGAACGAATTCCTGCGGCCAATACAACGCCGGAATCGATACATCTCCACGAGGAGCTCCGGAAGATGATCGAGAACGGTCTGGACAGCGTGGTCATGGAGGTAAGCTCCCAGGGACTGATGCTGGACCGGGTGGCCGGTGTGGATTTTGACTACGGCATTTTCACAAACCTTTCGCCGGACCATATCGGAAAGGATGAGCACAGCAGCTACGAAGAGTACCGCGACATGAAAAAGCTCCTCTTTGGGCTTTGCAAGACAGGCATCTACCATGTGGATGACCCGGAGGCGGCCTATATGATGGATGGTGCCGCAGGCCGCATTGTAACCTTCGGTCAGAAGGAAGGAACGGATTACCGTGCGGAAAATATAGAACTCTATCGGGCCGGCGGTGTGCTGGGTACAGCCTTTCACCTTTCCGGAAAGGCAGAGGAGGAAATCCGGGTAGATCTGCCGGGAACCTTCAGCGTGGAGAATGCGCTCGCAGCCATCGCCGTGGCGAGTGAGATGGGCGTTCCCATGGAAAAGATCAAGACCATTTTGGAAAAGATTCATGTCAGGGGCCGTGTGGAGATGATCCCCATCTCCGATGAATTCACCCTGATGATCGATTATGCACACAATGCCATGTCGCTCCGGTCGCTTCTGACATCGCTCCGGGCTTACAATCCGGGCAGGATCGTGACGCTTTTCGGCTGCGGCGGCAACCGTGCGAAGGACAGGCGCTACGGCATGGGTGAGGTGTCGGGCGAGCTGAGCGACCTCACCATCATCACCAGCGATAACCCGCGGTACGAGGATCCCCAGGCCATCATCGATGATATCAAGGTCGGGATCAACCGTACGGGCGGAGAATATGTAGAGATCATTGACCGGAAGGAAGCTGTGCGCTATGCCATCCTGCATGCAAAGCCCGGCGATCTGGTTGTCATGGCCGGCAAGGGACATGAGGATTACCAGGAAATCTGCGGCGTGAAGCATCATATGGATGAGCGCGACCTGATCCGGGAAGTGATAGAGGAATCGGATGTCACAGAGATTTGCGGATATCATAATCAATATTTCACATGAAGACCTTGACCGGACCTTTTCGTACCGCGTGCCGGATGAACTCGCAGAGGATATTCGGATCGGCAGCGTGGTAAAGGTGCCGTTCGGCGCCGGCGGAAGAGTTCGGAAGGGCTATGTTGTGGGCTTTCGGGATACCGTGGATTACCCGCCGGAGAAGATCAAGTCTATTCTCTCCGTGGATGAAAAGAGCGTTCCCGTGGAGGCAAGGCTCATCCGTCTCGCAGACTGGATGCACAGGGTCTACGGCTCCACCATGCTTTCGGCACTCTTAACCGTAATGCCTGTGAAGGAAAAGGTTTCCGGCCGGAAGATTGAAAAGGATCTTACGGAATTCGAAGGGGGCGCAGTCCCGGTAGAAAATCTGAACGAAGAGCAGCTCCGGATCGTGGATGAATTTACGGAGGCCTTTGAAAAAGGTGACAGGACGCCGATTCTGATCCGCGGCGTAACCGGCAGCGGAAAAACAGAGGTTTACATCCGTCTGGCCGAGGAGGTGATCCGCCGCGGCAGGCAGGTCATCATGCTGGTGCCGGAAATTGCACTTACCTATCAGACCACAGCCCGGTTCCGGGCAAGGTTCGGCGAAAGGATATCCATTCTGAATTCCCGCCTTTCCAAGGGGGAAAAATACCGGGAATTTGAGCGGGCGAAGAAGGGGGAGACAGATATCCTCATCGGCCCGCGGTCAGCGCTTTTCGCACCGTTCCCGAATCCGGGGCTCATCCTGATTGATGAGGAACACGATGGCGCCTATAAGAGTGAGAAAACACCGAAATACCATGCGCGGGAAACGGCCCTGGCACGGGCTTCCCTCGAGGATGCTGTCGTGGTGATGGGTTCGGCCACACCATCGGTGGAAAGCTATTATCATGCGACAGTAAAGCAATCAAAGTATAAATTATATACCATGAATAACCGTGCGGCAGGCGGAGAACTTGCCACGGTGAGCATTGTGGATATGAGAGAGGAGCTTCGGAACGGCAATAAGAGCATTTTTTCCGAAGAGCTTCTGAAAAGAATGAACGATGCATTTGCGGCAGGGGAGCAGGTTATGCTGTTCCTGAATCGGCGGGGCTATCATTCCTTTGTATCCTGCCGGAGCTGCGGCGAGGTGGTGAAGTGTCCGCGCTGCGATGTGACCCTTTCCCTGCACGGGAAGAACCTCCTGATGTGCCACTATTGCGGACATACCGAGCGGATGGAAAAGCTTTGCCGGAAATGCGGTTCTCCGTGGATCGGCGGCTACGGAATCGGTACCGAGCGCGTGGAGGAAGAGGTAAAGAAAATCTTCCCGGATGTCCGGACCATCCGGATGGATAAGGATACGACTGTGCAGAAGGATGCGCACGGGCGCCTTCTGGCGGCCTTCCGGAATAAGGAAGCAGACTGCCTGATCGGCACGCAGATGATCGTAAAGGGCCATGACTTCCCGAATGTAACTGTGGTCGGGTGCATCCTCGCGGATCTGGGGCTTTTTGACAGCGATTACCGTTCGGCGGAAAGAACCTTTGACCTCATTACCCAGGCGGCAGGCCGGGCAGGCCGGGGCGGGATGCCGGGTTATGCGGTGATCCAAACCTACAGACCGGATCATTATGCGCTTCAGACGGCGGCGGAGCAGGACTACGAAGGGTTTTTCAGCTATGAAATGGCCTACCGGGAGCTGCTGCATTTTCCACCGGTCTGGCATCTCCTGGGACTCCTCTTTCAATCCGATGATGAAGAATTCCTGAAGCAGGAAACCGAGCGGATCGGAAAGGCGCTGAAGGAGGAGGCCGGCAGCATAGATATCATCGGACCTTCGGAAGCGGTAATCTATAAGCTGAGCGACCGATACCGCCGCGTCATTTACATGAAAGCGGCAGATGAAAAACTGCTGTTTCAGGCAGCCCAAAGGGCGGAAGAGCTTCTCGGAGAAGAAGGAAAGAAGCAGATCGAGCTGCAGACAGACTTCGACCCGATGAACGTGGTATGATACCGGGAAAAGCGCAAACCGTGCTTGTAATAAAAATGTATCAAATAAGTGCAACAAAAGAAAGGAATTAAAATGGCAATCCGGAAAATCAGAGAAGACGGAGATGAAGTACTCCGCAAGGTGTGTAAGCCCGTAAAGGAAATGACCCCGCGGCTGGAAGAATTGATTGATGATATGTTCGACACTATGTATGAAGCAAGTGGCGTCGGCCTTGCGGCACCCCAGGTAGGAATCCTGCGGCGGATCGTGGTCATCGATGTGTATGATGATGAGGTAGGGCCGCTCGTGCTCATCAACCCCGAGATCCTGGAAGCAGACGGCGAACAGACAGGCGAGGAAGGATGCCTCTCCCTGCCCGGACTTGCGGGCGAAGTAACCCGCCCCAACCATGTCGTAGTCAAAGCCTATGACAGAAACATGGACGAGATCCGCGTCGAAGGAACCGAACTATTGGCCCGGGCCATCTGCCACGAACTCGACCACCTGGACGGCATCCTTTATAAAGACAAAGTCATCGGAAACCTTCACCACGTCGCCCCTCCGGAAGAAGAGGAGTAAACAAACGTATGGCATCGGTTTATTGTACTTGTCGAGTCAGAGAACATAGGTGTCTCTGAGGGACCATACCGGGCCTTTGTGCCAAATCGCTCTGCGATTTGCAAGTCTTGCTACGCAAGCCTTGGTTCTGCTTTGCAGAACGCATCTGCCTTTGGCAGACACGCAATTCTTCGAATTGCGTGCGTGCAGTGCTTAGCGATTCACGAGCTGTGCGAAGTGAGAGCTTAGCGTCCGCTAGGGGTGCCCGAGGACGAGCGAAAGCGATGTCCCGAAGAGATACCTATGTTCGCTGGCTCTCGAAAAGAAAATGAATTAGGCATTTGATTTAATCTTCATTTACTCCCAGGTAATTTGCGACAGCGCGAAGGTCCCGGATGTAAGTGAGCGACGCAACGCGGTTGGACGTATTGTTCACCGTCAGAACGAGACAGTTATTGTTCTCCCAGTTGCAGTAGATGTACGAATCGGAATACTTGCCGCGCGTCGTCTGCGTCAGCTTGGACGAATTCTCATAGCGGAACGTCGTCTGGCTGAGCGAGGAGCGGATCGACTGGTTGATCCCGACCTCATAGAACCGGTAATCCCGGCTCGAAGTGTTGATGGCCACATAAGTCCCATCCACATAGATGAGATTGATATCCCCATTGGTCTTGGCGTTCACATGCTCGCCCAGACTGATGGGCAGCTGATCGGGTAGATCCTTGTCCCAATTAAACTCCGTTTGGAATTCCCGCGAAATCTGGTATTCCGGCAGGGCGAGAAGATGCGAAATATCTGTCCCCTTGGTTTCCAGTACATAGGAAATGCCGCGGCAGGCAACAAGCGCAAGCGCAACGCCAATGGCAATCCCGACCAGCTTGTACAGGAAGGACAGGATGCGAAAGGTGGTGCGGCGGGTCTCGGAATATTTGGATAGACCGGGAAGCCGCCTTTTTTTGATATCTTGGATGTCGGTGTATTCGATATCCTCGCCGCGGGCAATGCGGTTCAGATAATGCGCAAGCTTTTTGATGCCTCTCGCCATGGCGCCGGTAAGAAGAAGGAGCAGCACCACGCCGGTTGAAACGAGAAGCGTGACGGAGGGACTGGTCTCCACAATGTTCAGCTGGTGGATGATATCATACAGAACAATGATCAGGACGACATACTTGAAGATGTACAGGATCACCACGAGCGCTCTGGAGCTCTTATTGACCCGGCGGTAGCGGGGATCCTCATCCTCATGCAGAATCTTCCGGATGATCGATGTGAGAGAATCGCTGATGATAAAATAGATGAGTACGGCGAGGCCAATCTTCAGCAGATAATTGCCGAGCGAGCCCTGGCTCTCGTGCAGCCAGTCGATGAACTCGTCCTTCGTCATACCAATGATCTTTTTGAGAAATGCAGCCATGTTATTTTGTGAAACCGTTCAGCCGGCAGCTGAAGAGTTTTATCTCCTGCGTAATTTTATTAACGTAACTGTGTGAGCTTCATGCCGCTTTTGGCAATGTACCGATTGTAAAAGGCGTAGCAGTTACGAAATATCTGATATATCTATCATAAGAAAAACGGCAAGAAAATTCAATATCCTACAAAAAGAAAATGCACAGAAAGGAGACTGGGGAATCGATGAAAGTTATATATATGGGAACGCCGGATTTTGCGGTTCCGGCACTGAAGAAACTGCATGAACTGGGGGCGGAGATCCCCATGGTCTATACCCAGCCCGACCGTCCGAAGGGGCGTGGGAAAAAGCTGGCCCCGTCGCCGGTGAAGGTGGCGGCAGAGGAGCTGGGGCTTCCTGTTCGCCAGCCGGAGCGCCTTCGCGAGGCAGAGGAAGTGGAATTCCTGAAAAGCCTCGAACCGGATATGATCCTCGTGGCCGCCTACGGCCAGATCCTGCCGAAGAGCGTTCTGGAGATTCCGGCCTATGGGTGCATCAATCTTCATGCATCCCTGCTTCCGAAATACCGCGGAGCGGCGCCTGTTGAGGCAGCCATCCTGGCGGGAGAAAAGGAAACGGGCGTGACCGTTATGCAGATGGCCGAAGGGCTGGATACCGGAGACATGCTGCTGGTCGGAGCAATTCCGATCACCGAAAAGGATACGGCCGGAATCCTCACGGAAAAGCTGGCGGAGGCAGGCGCCAATCTGATTAGGCCGCTTCTCGAAGGTCTGGCAGCGGGAACACTTGAAAGTACTCCGCAGGATGATGCAAAGAGCAGCTACGCCGGCAAGATCACCCGCGAAATGGGAAAGCTTGATTTTACGGATACGGCAGTGAATCTGTCCCGGCGCATCCGAGCGCTGAATCCGCACCATGCGGCCTATGCAGCCTTATCCGGCAAAAACCTGAAGATTCTTTTTGCCCGCGTAGCGGACGATGTAGAGACCATGCGTTATATGGATAGTTATAAAGAAGTTGGGAGTGAACCTGTGCCCGGTACAGTCCTGCAGGCGGGAAAGAAGGGGATTGCTGTCATGACAGGAAACGGGGTGCTCGTGATCACCGAGCTCCAGCCGGAGGGGAAGAAGCCTATGCAGGCAGTTGCCTACCTCAACGGCTATCCGGTCGGTCCCGGGGAACTTTTTAGCTGACAGTGTCA
>CACYDN010000320.1 GCA_902773185.1 uncultured Lachnospiraceae bacterium
ACTAAAAAAGACGACCCAGACGGGACTCGAACCCGTGACCTCCGCCGTGACAGGGCGGCGCTCTAACCAACTGAGCCACTGGGCCATCGCACAAGGAGTATTATACATGAATTCCCATGTGTTTGCAAGTTGAAATTTGTTGTTTTATCATCGTAACGAAGAACAATAAAACAGACAAAACTTCCCGAAATTTCCTTCCATACCGAGCAAAAACCTGCCAGCCGGTTTCCCGACTGGCAGGTCTTTCATCTGCCTGCTAAGCAGGCTGTCCGATTTCTAAATGATGTTTATTCCGGTTCTACATCAATATATCTCTGCATAAACCGCATCAGGATCGTTGCACATTCCTCACGGGTAGCAAACGCTCTCGGATCCAGAAGTTTCTGTCCCTTTACATCCTTACCTGTAATGATTCCCTCGTAATTTGCCCATGCCATTGCATCTCTCGCATAAGACTTTACTCTGGAATAATCCGACATACCCTTGATGTCTGCACGTCCGTTTGTATCAAAGCCCATATGATTTGCAAAGCGCATCAACAGAACAGCCATATCCTGTCTTGTAATATTGTCCTTCGGGCTAAAGGTTGTCGCGCTGGTACCTGTTGTGATCTCGTAATTCAATGCCCAAAGAATCGGTGTATAATAGAATTTCTTCTTGCTTACATCGGTAAACGGCATTTCATCAATTGTGATCTCGGCATCACTATCCAGACGATACAGGGTTGTAATGAACTCTCCTCTGGTGATATTTCCCTTCGGGTTGAAGGTGGTCAGACCATCTTCATCAACCTTATCACTACCGGTCATGATACCTTTTTCATAGACATACTTGATACCGGGATATGCCCAACCCTTTTGCTTCACGTCTTTGAACGGCCATACTTCAACCTGCTTCTCAACTTCTACAAGGTCGATATTGTCCAGATATACATGATGTGCAACATCGGATTCAATGTCATCAAACTTACCAAGGCTGACACTGAACAGCGCATCCGTATCTGTTTCATCGGTCATTTCAAATTCTTTTTCAAACGTCTGCCACTCAGTGGTAAGCGCAACATCGTTTTTACCGGTGTATACCGACCAGTCCTCATTCCCTGCAGCATCTTTGTGCTTCGTTCCATCTTTCTGCATCACTACACTGATAGTACGATCTACAGAAGCTCTTGCATCAAAGGTCATCTTATACGTTTTACCATTTTCAAGCGTAATGCCTCTCTGCTTCAGCTGTACGTTCCAGTCAGCAGTACCGACTGTCGTAATGGTTGCATCAAATGCTGTATCATTACCTTCTTGGATGGAATCTACACCAAATTCCGCAACACCCGGACTGTAAGCACCGGTCTCCCAGTTTGCCAGACCGGACTCAAACTTCGCATTCTTGATGATTGCATTCTCTCTGATTGCAACATTGTCAAGATAGTAGGTACCCGGCTTGGTAAATGCAAATGCAACAAAGGCCTGGTCTCTTTCAATCGTAGTATCAAACACAAGATTCCGCTCAATCGTCTGCGGTACATCTGTAAGCTCCGGCGTAAACATATCGCCGCATGCTATGACATACATACCATCGGATTCGCCGTCCAGTGTGTAGGCATCACAGCTGAAGAGATACTTTCCGGCCGGCATCGGTGCAAGATCATCCTGATAAATCCAAACCGGATCTGCCGTACTTGTTCCCTCCGGAACCTCAACCTTTACGCAAAGTTCTCTTACCATATTGCTATTGGTTACGGAAATCGATGCAGCATCCTCTTCATCAAATTCCCAGTAGCCCAGTCTTCTTTCGCCCTGGTCAAAGGTACCGTTGTAAACATAGTTGCCGTCAGGTCTTACAGTCTTCTCAAAGACTTCTTCCGGACCTTCTTCTTTCACCGTGAGGGAAACATTGGAGATAGCAACAGCAGCTGTACTGCCCTGTTTGCCCAGATTGAATTCAAGGCATGCATTCAGATCGGTTTTTTCTGTCATTACAAAATCATACGTAAAATGATTATTCTGCGTTGTCAGATTTACCGTTTCATTACCGAAATATCTTGTCCAATTGTTATCCGGTCCTTCCACATCAACAACAATTGTTCTGTCTTCTTCAGCAAGCGCATCAAAGGAAAGTGTATACTCCCATCCCTTCCGAATCGGGATGCCTCCCTGCTTCAGCTGAACACTGTATAACTGACTACCCACCGCTGAAGGCGAAATGTTAATAAAACAACTACGGCTCGGATCTACCGGATCTTCAAAGTAATCAACTTCTGTTCCTTTTCCGTCTTTATCAAGATGAAGCACAAAGTTCTCTACTATCTCATTATCATCGTCCGGTTCTTCCTCGATATCATCCCAGAACTGGCCGTTTATTACATAGTTTCCGTATTCATCAGGTATTCTTTCGGAATCACCCTTTTCCGGTCTTTTTGCGTCTTCTTCCATCTGCTCATACTTGGATTCCGGAAGCTGGTATACCCTTACATATTCAATATCATAGCTCTGGTCATCCATATCCTCAACACAAGCCTGATCCGGATAACCAACCCAGCCTCCACCGACTGCAAGGTTCAGGATGACATAGAATTCCTGATCAAAAGGTGCGGGGTATGTGATCATACCTTCCTCATCCTTGCCTGTATACCAGTAGCTGGTTGAATAAACAAACTCACCGTCAACAAACCAGTTCATTCTGTCCGGTAACCATTCAAGACCGAATGTATGGAATTCCTCATAAAAGTCGCCTTCCTCTGCTCCAAGTCTATTTTTTCCCTGAGTCTCTTTGTGACCGATACCGGAGTTATAGCCGTAATGAATGGTATGGTAGGAAAGAGCTGTATTCTGGCCCTTAACTTCCATGATGTCCATCTCACCGCACTGCGGCCACTGTCCGTAGGTCTGTTCATCGTTCGGCATCAGCCAGAATGCCGGCAGATAGCCCTGCCCCTTCGGAACTCTTGCACTACACTCAAAATAACCATACTTGAATTTCTGATTATTCTGGGTGTTGATACGACCGGAGGTGAAATCATAATTTTTTAAATTAAAACTTTCATCGGCACCGGCTTCGCTGGCTGTCAGATCGATCAGAGAAACATCGGAAAGTGTTACCGTTGCCGGAACACTCTGCTCCGGATAATCCTCGATCAAACCAAAATTGAGCTGAAGAACCACGCTACTGAGCTCTGCCTTTTCGCTTCCGTAGGTAAACTCATATTCTACCGGCTCCTCTGCCGTACCAATAACCGTTTGTGTTCCCGCAAGCCAATCCCAGGTTGAATCATTCGGATTATTCAGGAAAGTGATTTCCGTAGCTTTAAGCACTGAGGAAACTGCATGAAAGGAAAGCTTATAATCATGTCCGGGTTTTAAAGTGAGATTCCTCTGCATCACCTGAACCCCATTGTTCGCTGTTCCTACTTCCTGAACAGTAATAGCTGCCTGTCCGTTCGCAATCGAAACACTTCCTGCTCCCCCTGCATCGGTATTGACATAACAACCCCAATTGTCGTCAAAGCCATTCCCGGCAAGAATGTCGACAGAACTTGACGCAGAGCTTGCCGTCAGATCGATCAGCTTCACACCCGACATAGTTACCGTTGCCGGAACACTCTGCTCCGGATAAGCATTGATCTTACCGAAGTTAATCTGAACAACCACAGTATTGATTACTTCCTTATCTGCTCCATAAGTAAACTCATATTCATACTGGTTTTCTCCCTCAGCAAGAACTGCTTGATTTCCATCAAGCCAAGCCCAGTTCTGATTATTCAGGAAACTGATCTCCATAGCTTTTGCATCGGATGACGAAGCAGTAAAGGAAAGCTTGTAATTGTGTCCGGGTTCTAAAGTGAGATTATTCTGCATCACCTGAACTGCATTGTTCGCTGTTCCTACATTCTGAACAGTAATAGTTGCCTGTCCATCCGCAATCGAAACACTGCCTTCTCCCCCTGCTTCGGAATTGACATAATAACTCCAATTGTCGTCAAAGCCATTCCCGGCAAGAATGTCGACCTCTGCGCCGGCACCCTTCTTCTCCGCAGTCGGGCGAATGGTCAGAATTCCGTCTTCCACCGTGATATTATCCGTGGTTTCCAGTTCATCCGCGCTGATGTACCTCTGCAGTTCCTGATTGACCCAGCCCGGCTCATGTGCTTCTACGTTCCAGTCGTCCAGATTCAATGAATCGCCCTCAAACTCATCCTGCCAGACCATTTCGTAGTCTTTACTCGGGTCGTTAAGCGGGTACGTCGGTTCCGGCTGAGCAGCTCCGGCATTGGCCGGAATCGAACCCATACCCGACAGGATCAGGCCCAGTGATAACGCGGAAGCTACTACTCTTAGTTTGCGTTTCCTCATGTTTTGTTCTCCTTTCCTCTTTTTTTTCGCAGCCATGCGGCAAATTCTCCCGAAAAACCGTCTAAAAGCTTCTTCCGTGAGAGTAAAGAAAGATTTCAGACAGTATGCCGCCAGGCCGCTATTCCGAACAAAATAGCTAATTCGATTATACCATTTCAGCCTTGCATTGTATATATTAGCAATGGATAAAAAATACAAAAATCATGAACCAATTTAATCTGCATAAAAAACAAGAAAAAGCTCCGTGTTCTTTGTACAATAGTACCAAGAGCACAGAGCTTATCCCTAATAAGGCCTTTCGGGAATTAACGGACTATTCCCCGCGGGAATACCGGGAAATGTACATCGTTTGATTGTGCCTTATGATCGTTTCGCAACAGTTTGTTGCGTTTTTATAAAAAGTCCTCTATATACTTGCAATCCGGTTTCAAATATGCTATACTCTCCTCATCTTCAGATTTAGTATTTCTGTTTTATTCTCGCCGGTTCCGGCAAAAAATCCCAAATCTGAGAAAATCCAATATCGGACAGACTATCGGCTGATGCAGGCGCTTTGTCTTTTAGAATGCACTGCAGGCGTCATTCGCACAAAGGGCATATAGAATATATCACGGTATTTTTATGCCTGTCTGTCCCGTCGAAGGGAGGGTTGCCATGGAAGAAATCATTTTGTAACCGATTGATTGTCAAAATTGTGCTATCTGCATAGTTCCTCGTTTTTACTGAATTACAGATTTTGACATATACATCTTATCTAATAGAATATGTCGTACAGCGTACTGTACGGTCAGGCACATGTATTAACATTACAAAAGATTATCATCGAGTAGGGAGGATTTAATCCCCCTACTCGATGATGCGGGCTCGTCAAACAGGATACCACATAAATGTGTATCCTGA
>CACYDN010000321.1 GCA_902773185.1 uncultured Lachnospiraceae bacterium
GAAAAACAGAACGGGCCGCGTATTACTTTCCAAGGCAGCCGTCGTATCCGCATCCTTCATCCGGAACCCGGCAAACAGGCGGCAGAAAAGATCCACCCGGAGCAGAAGGAATCCGATCCAGTGGAAATGGAACCATCCCTTTGCCATATCGCGGAGCTGCTGCTTCATGGAATGGAAGCCGCAGTCTGCAATGATTCCCTTCACTTCAGGGGGAAGCTCATGCGCCGAGGCCATCAGAACGGTCGAAGCTCCCATGGACTGCCCGTAGAGATAGATCGGAAGCCCCTCCGGATTTCGCTGGTGCAGCAGTCTCACCCATGCCAGAATATCATGCTGCTCTTTTGCACCGAAGGTGATGTACTCTCCCTCGCTCTCGCCGCAGCATCTCTGGTCAATGAACAGCAGGCTGGTATGGTTTTCATGTAAATACTCCGCCATATGTGCCA
This sequence comes from uncultured Lachnospiraceae bacterium, assembly GCA_902773185.1. Classification (GTDB taxonomy): domain Bacteria; phylum Bacillota; class Clostridia; order Lachnospirales; family Lachnospiraceae; genus Eubacterium_Q. The sequence goes on from CACYDN010000321.1 coordinate 447, forward strand.
CACTGCCGAAGCTGGTTCCTCTGTAGCCGTGGCAGAGAAGAACGATCCGCTCCGGCGCTTCAGCCGGGAAATACTTTGCGTGGAGCTTCAGGCCGTCAAAGCTCCGGGTATAAACATCCTCCATTTCCTGCGCTTCGCACCATGCCCTGGTGGCAAGATAATCCTCTTCATGTTTATAACGCGGATGATTCACCGTTGTATGATGAAGCTGAAACCACTTCTTTCTGTTTTTCTTTACCGGATCCTTTTTCTTTCCCGCATAGGTCATAAAACGGAAAAAGGGATACCCCGTGGCAGTAGCGATGCCCCCGGCCAAAAAGCCGAGGGCAAGCTTTTCCACGAATGAAAAACGGGTACGCAGATTCTTTTTTGCCATCTTGTCTCACTCTTTTCCTTCCATATACGATGCCATCGCCGCTGCGGCGCGTCTTCCGGCGCCCATAGCCGCGATCACCGTCTTCGGACCGGTAACCGTATCTCCGCCGGCGTAAACGCCCGGACGGGAGGTTGCGAGTGTTTCGGCATCCGCAATGATCAGGCCGCGGTCACTTCGTTCCACGCCATCCACACAGGCATTATCGCTTTCGGAACCGATGGCTTCGATGATGCAGTCCACATCCAGCTCAAACTCCGAACCTTTTACCGGAACAGGCTTTCTGCGGCCGGAAGCATCCGGCTCGGTCAGTTCCATCTTTTGGCACTTCAGGCCTTTCACCTTGCCGTCCTCACCGATCACCTCCAGCGGACCTGTCAGATACAGGAATTCGATGCCTTCCGCCTCTGCCTCGTGCAGTTCGGCCGGATCCGCCGGCATTTCGGCTACCGATCTACGATATACCACATATACCTTCTTTGCCTCCGGACAGCGGATGGCTGCACGGCAGGCATCCATTGCCACATTACCGCCGCCGATCACGGCAAACGTCCCGGCGGAAGGATATTTTTGATTACAGTTTACATCATACAGGAAGGCGGATGCGGGAAGTACACCCGAAAGCTCCTGTCCCGGGATGCCCAGTCGGTAAGACTTTCCGGCACCGTTTCCGACAAATACGGTTTTGTAACCGTCCGCCATCAGGGAATCGATCGTGAAATCCTTTCCGAGCGCCTTTCCGGTCTCGAACTTCACACCGGCCTCCCTGAGATTTTCCAGCTCCTTCTGCAGGATTTCTCCCGGCAGACGGAATTCCGGAATACCGTAAGAAAGCACGCCGCCCGGAAGATTTTCCTTATCAAAGAGCGTCACATCGTAGCCCTGCTTCGCCAGTTCGCCTGCGCAGGCAAGACCTGCGGGACCGGAACCTACGACAGCGGCCTTTGCAGCCTTCTTCGGTGCGGATTCCGCCTCCGTCTCAGCTGCATGGTGTCTGTGCCAGTCCGCTACAAAGCGCTCCAGCGCACCGATTGCTACCGCACGGCCCTTTTCGCCGCGGACACATTTTCCCTCACACTGCAGATACTGCGGACATACTCTTCCGCAGACAGCGGGAAGGGATGTGGTCTTTGTGAGGATCTGATATGCCTCTTCAAAGGCACCTTCTGTTATCTTTTCAATGAACGCCGGAATATCGTTATGGATGGGACATCCGCTGGTCATGCAGGGATGTTCCCGGCACTTCAGGCACCGAAGTGCCTCACGAACAGCCATTTCCTCGGTATATCCGGTGGCAACCTCTTCAAAATTCCGGGTGCGCACCTGCGGATCCTGCTCCGGCATCCGGGTTCTGACTTTACTTAAATTGATCACTGTGCATCGCCCCCTTTCCGGCTTCCGGCCATCTCATGCAGCAATTCGTACCGACGCTTCGCCGACGCCTCTCCCTTATTAAACAGTTCTTCTGCCTGATCCGGGAATCTGAGCTTCAGGGAGTTGTAACGAACCTCGCCCATCAGGAAGTCTCTGTAGCTGTCGGTCGGCTGGCTGCTGTCGAGCATCAGCGGATTCTCACCCGCCTCAGCCAGACGCGGATCGAAGCGGAGCAGATTCCAGTAGCCGGAACGTACCGCATTCCGCATCTCCAGCATGCTCCGGTTCATACCGGCCTTCACGCCGTGGTTGATACACGGTGCATAGGCAATGATCAGGGACGGACCGTCATAGGCCTCTGCCTCCTGAAGTGCCTTCAGAGTCTGTGCCGGGTTGGCACCCATGGCAATCTGTGCCACGTAGATGTAGCCATAGGCCATGGCGATCTGTGCCAGATCCTTTTTCTTTACCTTCTTACCGGATGCGGCAAACTTCGCAACCGCACCGATCGGGGTCGCCTTGGAGGACTGACCGCCTGTATTCGAATATACCTCGGTATCAAAGACGAGGACATTTACATTTTCACCGGAAGCGAGGACATGATCCAGTCCGCCGTAGCCGATATCGTAAGCCCAGCCGTCACCGCCGAAGATCCATACGGACGGCTTACCGAGAAGATCCGCATTGGCCTTCACATAGGCCGCATTGATATTGCTCTCCGCCAGGCCTTCACATACGCGGAGCAGCTCTTCGCCTGCCGCTCTGGCAGCCTTGCCATCGTTCATTGCGCTGAGCCACTTTTCAGCGGCAGCCTGCGTCTCGGCATTTTCTTTCAGCGCCTCTACAGCGGTGCAGAGCTCCTTCCGGCGCGCATTAACAGCCGTCGCCATGCCGTAGCCGAATTCCGCATTATCCTCGAAGAGGGAGTTCGCCCAGGCCGGACCGCGTCCTTCTTTATTTACGGTATACGGTGTGGACGGTGCGGAGCAGCCCCAGATCATGGAGCAGCCGGTCGCATTGGCCACGATCATCCGGTCACCAAAGAGCTGTGTTACGAGCTTCGCATACGGAGACTCGCCGCAGCCCGGACATGCGCCGGAGAATTCCATCAGCGGTTGTGCGAACTGGGAGCCCTTTACGGTGCTGTCATCAAACGGAATCTTTCTATCTTCATTGTGAACCGCAGCAAACAGCTTGTCGTACCGTTCCTGTGCCTTTTCCATGAAATCGGAGTCCATGGCATGCATCTCAAGAGCCTTCTTTCTGGCCGGGCAGACATCCGCGCAGGAACCGCAGCCCGTGCAGTCCTTTGCAGAGAAGCCGAGAACAAAGTAATAGTCTTTGGTTCCCTTCATGGGCTGGGCATCCGGATATTCCTTTGCTTCCTCGGCTGTGAGAACGAAGGGACGGATCACGCCGTGCGGGCAAACGTAAGCGCACATGTTACACTGCATACAGTTGCCGGAGCACCAGTGCGGAAGATCCGCCGCAATGCCGCGCTTCTCATACATTGCCGTACCGGAGGGCAGCATACCGTTTGCGGTATCCATGAAAACGGAAACCGGGCAGTTGTCGCCGGCCAGCGTATTGGTCGGAACCAGGATATTGTTCAGGTAGTCGGTATGCATCTTGTCGCGGCCAACCAGCTTCTCCGGAGCCGGATCGGCCGGAACGGACTTCCAGTGCTCGGGAACCTTCACCTCATGCACACTTTCCACACCACCGTCTACGGCAGCGCAGTTCATGTCCACGATGTTCTGGCCCTTCTTGGAATAGGTCTTCACGATGGCATCCTTCATGTAACCGATGGCATCGTTAATGTCGATGATCTGTGCGATCGTAAAGTAAGCCGCCTGCAGAACGGAATTCGTCCGTCTTGCACCCAGACCGACCTTCTTTGCGATATCCACAGCATCGCAGGTGTAGAATTTAATGTTATTATCGGCAATATATTTCTTTACGGATGCGGGAAGATGCTGCTCGAGCTCCTCATCCGTCCAGGTACAGTTCAGGAGGAAGGATCCGCCCGGTTTGACGTCCTGTACCATCTCGTATTTTGTAAGATATGCCTCGTTGTGACATGCCACGAAATCCGCCTGCTTTACATAGTAGGTAGACTTGATGGGGCTGTCACCGAACCGGAGGTGGGAAATGGTCACACCGCCGGACTTCTTGGAATCGTACTGGAAATATGCCTGTACGTATTTGTCCGTATGATCACCGATGATCTTGACGGAGTTCTTGTTGGCACCAACGGTACCGTCGGCACCGAGGCCCCAGAACTTGCAGGCAACCGTATCCTTCGAAGCCACATCCGGATTGGAGGTAACGGGAAGAGACAGGCCTGTCACATCATCGTTAATGGAAAGCGTGAATTCCTTCTTCGGTGCATCGCTCCACAGGTTCTCAAATGCCGCCTGGATATCGCCGGGCTGTACATCCTTGGAACCGAGTCCGTAACGACCGCCCACGATCAGGCAGTCCTTCCACTTCGTATCACGAAGCGCGGAGCAGATATCCAGGAAGAGCGGCTCGCCGATGCTTCCGGGCTCCTTGGTCCGGTCGAGAACGGCAATCTTCTGTACGGTCTCCGGCAGAACCTTTGTCAGGTATTCCGCAGAGAACGGACGGTACAGATGCACCTCCACAATACCGGTCTTATGGCCGCGGGCATTCAGGTAATCCACAACCTCCTCTGCCGCGTCGCAGACAGAGCCCATGGCAACCAGTACCTCGGTCGCATCCGGTGCGCCGTAGTAATTAAAGGGTTTGTAATTCGTACCGATCTTCTCGTTTACCATGTCCATGTAACGGGCCACGGTTTCCACCGTCTCAATATAGGCCGTGTTGCAGGCCTCACGGTGCTGGAAGAAGGTCTCGGGCTGCTCCGCAGAGCCAAGAAGGTGCGGATGCTCCGGATTCAGCGCATTCTCACGGAAACGTTTCACAGCGTCCCAGTCGACCATCTCACGAAGGTCTTCGTAATCCCACACTTCGATCTTCTGATACTCGTGGGAGGTCCGGAAGCCATCGAAGAAATGCATCATCGGGAGCTTTCCGGCAATGGTGGAAAGATGCGCAACCGCAGCGAGGTCCATGACCTGCTGCACGTTATTCGAGCAGAGCATGACAAAACCGGTCTGACGGCAGCTCATGACATCGGAATGATCGCCGAAGATTGACAGCGCATGGGTTGCCAGCGCACGGGCAGCCACATGGAACACGGTGGGCGTCTGCTCACCGGCCAGCTTGTACATGTTCGGGATCATCAGAAGAAGTCCCTGGGATGCCGTAAAGGTCGTGGTATAGGCACCGGCTGTAATGGCACCATGCACCGCACCTGCGGCACCGCCCTCGGATTCCATCTCAATAATATTGACCTTTTCGCCGAAGAGGTTCTTTCTGCCGCCGGCAGCCCATTCATCCATACTTTCGGCCATCGGGGAGGAGGGGGTGATGGGGTAAATGGCGGATACTTCGGAAAACGCGTACGCAACATGAGCCGCCGCGGTATTTCCGTCCATTGTCTTTCTTTCTCGCATTACTCGTTCCCTCCTTTCGTTTCTTCTTTTGCTTCTGCAGGCTGTTCATCCAGCGCATCATTCTTAAGCGCCGCGCGCTGCAGATATATATACTCCGGAACGCTCTGCTCGCGGATCACGTTCCGCATGCAGACATACTGGCACATGTTGCAGTTCTCGCACAGTTCGGGATCGATTACGGCGTGTTTTTCTTCCATATAGATGGCGCCGTTCGGACAGTTATTCACACAGTCCTCGCAGCCGATGCAGGCAGAATCGCAAACCAGGAGCTTGTCGGCATAATCATCGGTCGATGAACAGGGTACCAGCTTCATGCCCTGATAAGGAACGATGGTGATGAGCTTCTTCGGACATGCATAGGTGCAGTCCCGGCAGCCGACACACTTCTCCGGATCCACAACTGCGGTTCCGTTCACAACGGAAATCGCACCAAAACGGCAGACCTTTGTACAGTCTCCGCAGCCGCAGCAGCCTGCGGTACAGATGCCGAGCTCTTTGGCATCCAGCTTTGCAGCCTCTTTGCAGCTCGTGATGCCCTTTTCTTCAAAGACAGCTGCTGCCTTTTTGCCGCCGGAGCAGCGGACAAAGGCCACCTTCTCCTTCAGCTTCGTCAGGTCATGCAGCGTATCCACGATGATTTTCTTCTTGCAGCGGATCGTACAGGATTCGCAGCCGGCACACTTCTCATAATCAATGACCGCATGATGATCCACGATCGTAACAGCGCCCCGCGGGCAGGACCTTTCACACTCGCCGCAGGCAATGCAGCCGTAGCCACAGGTAGCACGAACGACATCCTCTTCTTCCTCTGTCGAAGAACAGGGAATAAAGTTGGTTGCTTCCCGCGGA
>CACYDN010000322.1 GCA_902773185.1 uncultured Lachnospiraceae bacterium
CGGCTGCCGGATCATCTCCCGGATGATCACACGTCCCGCCTGTCCCGCGCCGATGATCATAACCCTCTGGGATGCAGACTTCACAAGGTTCCTACGGCTGCTCATGAGGAGCACAAAACGGTAGGAAAACCGGACCATAACCGTAAAGCCGTACTGGATGATGAGTCCGAATACATAGTAGCTTCGTGGCATGGGGCCAAAGATAAGCTTCATCAATGCGTAATGAAGCACACCACACACCGTCACAGCGAGCGTCGCCCGCATCAGCTCAATGTAGCTTGCAAACCGCCAGATGCTGTGATAGAGTCGGAAAGCCCAGAAGACCGCCAGCGTCATCCCGAGAAGGATAGGCAGAAACTTCAAATATCGGTCAAAATAGTCATTCGGGATCAGCGAAAACCGGCAGTCAAACCGGAACCAGAGTGCCATATAAAAGGCAAACGCGGTAAAGAGAATGTCCAGAAAGACCAGCAGAAGGCGAACCTGATAATAATGCATCTTCTGTATTTCGGCATCGGTTTTATTTGTCTTTTTCTCCGTATCCGTAACCATATCCATACCCATAGCCGTAGCCATATCCGTAGCCGCGGTAATAACCCTTGCCGTAGCCCTTGCCGCCGGCTTCCACTTTGTTCAGGACAACGCCTAAGATTCGGACAGAAGCCTGATTCAGCTGTTTTTTCACATGATAAACGGCTTTGCGGCTGATGGTGCCTGCCTCGGCCACAATCACCGCGCCGTCACACTGCCTTGCCACGACCGCTGCGTCAATGACGCTGCCGAGCGGCGGACAGTCTATAATCACATAATCATAGTTTTCTTTTGCATATTCCAGAATCGCCTCAAACCGCTTTCCACCCAGAAGCTCCGAGGGATTCGGGGCTGTTTTCCCGGTGAAGACGGCGTCAAGATTCTTCACGCTTGTCGAATAGATGACCTCCTCCATCTTCTTCTTTCCCGCCAGGTAGTGGGTCAGGCCGACGGTTTCCGCATCGACAGCGTAGCGCGCAGTCGTAACGGATTTCCGGATATCGGCATCGATAAAGAGGACTTTCTTTTCATCCTCCGCAAAGGAGCAGGCCAGCCGGAAGCTGATGGCACTCTTTCCCTCGTTGGGGGCGGAGCTTGTGAAGGCAACGGTCTTCACGTCGTCGCCGCAGAAGCTGATATTGGTCCGGAGCGTCTTAAACGCTTCGTTCGTCTTAAAGTCCAGCTCCTTCAGATTTTCAAACTTGATACGATTCTCTGTCATAGCTGTACCTCCGCCGCTTTCTTTGCATCCTTATCCTTGCCGTGGGTCTTCTTTTTGGAAACACCGCCGGTAAGAGGAATCTGGCCGAGAACTTCAAGACCAAGATAGCGTTCGACATCCTCAGAGTTCCGGAGACTGTCGTCCCGAAGATACCGGAAGATAATGATAGCCGCTACTAAGAATACCGCGAGCATGCCGCCCAGGATGCCGTTTCTCGTGACGTTCGGGCCGCTCTTTACCTGTGCAATATGGCCGTAGTCGATGACGTTCGGCGCCTGCTGCTCCATGACTTCTTCCATATAATCCAGACTTGCGTCTGTGATGGCATCGACAATGGTCTTCGCCATATAGGCATCGGTATCGGTTACTGTAATGTAAAGAATTCGGGTATTCTGCGGGTTACGGAAGGAGAGCCGGCCCACGAGCCCGCCGTAGCCGTAGTCCAGATGCAGGTCCTTAATGACCTTTTCGAGCACCGGACGGCTCTTGATAATCTCCATGTAGTCCTTTGTGAGCTGCGTTCCGACCTGCAGGTCTGTCAGGCTCGTGATACTGGTGGACTTACTCAGAATATAGATTTCAGATGTAGATGTATAGGTCGGCGACACGAAGAACATTGTATAACCGCCGTAAAGGCCTGCACCGAGGATTCCCGCCAAAATCAGGATCCATATTTTATGCATGAGGACATGGAAAAGCTCGACTAAATCGATTTCCACCTCCTCATTCTGCCTGTTTAATTCTGTCTTTTTCTGTTCCATGAGACCTGCTTCCTAACTATTGATATATTGATTTGGATATATTTGGTTGGAGCTAAGTGTTTCTGTTTGTTACTTGTTAGCTTTTGTTGCTATTTTCTTTTTACTGTTTGTTACATTTCATTTGTTACTTGTGATCTGTGCTTTTTATGACTGATAGTGCTTTGTCACACGCGTATTTCAGAAGCTTTTTCTGCTCTGTCTCGCTATCGACGTGACAAATAATGCGTTGTCAAGTTTCAAAATGAAACATTTACTCATAGATTGAGCCCTACTATATTACTATATCTGTAAAAATTGCGCAAGCGATTGTTGCGTTTTTTGTGGATTATTTCACAATTGCCCCATAATTCCCGTGATTATTGTACATTTTGCCAAGGTGTTTTACACGCTAAATTCCGGAACCCGTGATGATCTTATCCGCGATCACCGCTTCTGCGTTCTCGCAGCAGAGCCGCTCCGCAGCGCGGTCGCCGCACTTCTTCTTCACCCAGCGGACGGCATCGGCCCAGTCGGGTGTGCGGTTCACCATGTCGTGCGTATCTGTGGAAAGAAAGCTGATCACGCCCTCTTTGAGGAGCTTCCGCCGCCAGCGGGTACTTTCATCGAAAAGACTGCCCTCCACGGCTTCCGTGTTCATCTGGAACAAAATGCCCATCTCCGCAAGCTCCCGCATGCGGTCCATATGATTTTCAAGGCACCTGTAACGCTCCACATGCGCAATGATGATTCTTTTCCTCGTCGCGGTCACCGCCTGCATTCCCTTATAGAGCTCGGTGTAAGGAATCCGGATATTGAACTCAGTGAGGACGTACTTCGTCCCGGCCATTGTGTGAATTTTCCCGGCCCGAAGGTCGTCAGCAATTCCCTCCTCGTAAAGCACCTCGTTCCCAAGGTACATTTCCAGCTCCGGATATTTCGCCTGCGCCGCTTCCTTTAGCTCGCCGAACTTTTTGTCCAATTCCTCGTAGCTGTAGGAGTTGTGCCCGCGAATGTAATGCGGTGTGCAGATAATCTTCCTCACGCCCTCGCGGTACTCCGCCTCGATGATCTCCATCGACTCCTCGAGTGTCTGTGCGCCGTCGTCCACCCCCGGCACAATGTGGTTGTGCATGTCAACTAAATAACTCATTTGTACTTCTTTCTATTGCTTTGTTTGTCACTTTCTTTTGCCGCTTACTTTTTCGCTAGCTCTCCAGCTTCTTCTTCATTGTCCTGGCGACGCCAAACAGGGTTCCGGCCAGAACGCCGCAGCCCACGGCCGCTATAAGCACAAGCTTCGTCATATAAATACCCAGCTCGTATACAAAGCGGTACAGGTAATCCGGTTCCACGTACATATTGCTGAAGGGCTTCGTCACGAACAGCAAAATCCAGCCAATGAGCGCTATTACAAACGTAATGCCGAACGTGAGGCTCCACTTCCGGACGCCTCTGTGCCGGATGCCGTCCAGGAACCAGAGAATAGCAAAGCTCAGAATCAGCCCGAACGCCATGCAAGGAAGCATCCAGCCATTGATATCCTTAACTTCCGAACGGAGCTTGTAGAGCGTGGAAGCAGCCGAATCGGTGAGCACACCCTTTGCTTTTACCTTTCCGCTCTCCAGCGTTTCGCGGATTTCCGCCTTTGCGTGGAACAAGAACTCCTCGTAGCTCTCCTGCTCGCCGGTACCCTGGCGCTCAATATAGCGCGCATACTCATAGCGGAAGAAGCCGCTGGAGCCAAGGTTCGTCATGATTGCATCATCGCGGAACAGGCTGAACTGGAACACGCAGCCCACAATGAGCGAAAGCATTTCGATAGTCGCCACGCCCGTCATAATATGGCGGAGCAGCTTCCGGAGCTTTCTTCTCTTGGTATGGCCGCGCCGCTTTACGCGGTGCAGCTTCTGGCGGAAGATGAAGCACTTCTTCGCCCCGCCGATCAGAATCACATTCAGCGTCAGAACGCCGCAGAGAATGAGCAGGATCAGGAAGACCGTCTGGGTGCCGTCCGGCAGGAAATGACGAATTTCCTGGTAGGTACCGCCGTCAGCGTCATCGACACGCACGTAGATGGTGCCGTCTTTTTCGTTGAAAATAATAGCGGTATCCGCATCGTCCTCGCCGGGCCGGTTGTCAAGCGTATCCTTCTTGGTCTGCTCGTACTGCAGAAGCTCGTCCTCGTCGTTATCGCCCGGGTCGATATCTGATTTCTTTGTTTCCGGCAGGATGACAGCGCCGGTCTCGTCGATCGGGAGACCGTTCTCATCGGTTGCCTGCTGCTCGTTTCCGTTATTTCCGGTACCGTTGTCGCCGCCCTGGCCGTTATTTCCGTTCCCGTTATTGCCATTATTTCCGGTTCCGTTATTTCCGGAATCTTTATTACCATTTCCATTATTCCCGGAACCATTGTTGCCGTTTCCGTTATTTCCTGAACCGTTATTTCCATTATTTCCGGTCCCGTTATCCCCGGAGCCGTTCTTTTCCTCTGTCGTGGCTGTATCGCCGCCCTGCGAGCCCGTACTTGGCTGTTCGGTGACTTCCTGTGTAGAAGGTGCCTCGGTGTCTGTCGGCTCCTCTGTGGGCGTTTCCGTAGGCTCCTCGGTATCTTCCGTAGGCGTAGCCGGCTCCACCTCATAGAGGTAGCCCTCATCCACACCACGCTGTACGTTCCTATAGATTTTATTGATGTAATTCGTGACTTCATCAGCCGTGAGGTCAATATCATCCCGATTCAGGTAGTTAATGACCTTCGTAATATATTCCGACTTCGCCTTGTAATACCTGCCCTGATACCGGAAGGTACTGTAAATAACGCTGATGATTCTCTGCTCATTGGGATTGATGCCGCTCTCCGCGCGAACCTCATTCCCGCTCGTCACAAATATACCCGAAATCGCTAAAACCAAAAGAAGAAGTACGGCAATCACCAGGCCTCTTTTTGTATTATTCCTTTTTCCGTTCATGTTTTCCGCCATCTTCCTTCCTTCGGTTTTAATACAAGGAAAAGTGCACCTGTATTCCAGATGCACTCCCCCTGTTCATTCTTTATCTCTTTTTGCCGGAGCACGCCGGCTATTCATATTGTGACATTTTGTCACATGTAATCTATGTTCCTGCGATTACTGCGGATCCTGAACCAGCTCTGCACTGATCACGTTCTCATCAGTCCACTGCTTGATAGCGATGTACTCTCTTACATCTGCAGCATGGCCCGCGCCCTGTGCGTAAACAGTGTCGTTGATGTTGAAGAAGAAGTACTCCTGTCCGTTGATGGTTGCATGTACATAGAAGTCATCAGCAATGCTGATCTCGGTAATGGTGGTATTTCTGTAGGTAAACTCACCGGTGAATACCTTACCGGACAGATCTGCGATGTTCGCAAGATCTGTGAGCATCTTTGCAATGTTGTAATCGTTCGGGAATGTCAACGTAATATGGTTGAAGGATCTAGGCTCATCTACGTTGAAGGTATCGGTTACATCTTCGGTACCGTGCATGATGACAACCTTACCCTTGGTAGAATCATATCTGCAGTCATAGGTATTTTCACTGTCATCGTCCCTGGCTGTGAAGGAGAATACCAGATCTCTGTACTTCGGATATGTATCGAACACATTCTCGATATCTGCGATGAATTCAGCTGTGCTGCTCCAACGTGTTACAGACTCCAGATAGATTGTCTGGTCTTCTTTGTCGCCCTTGATGTAATCAAGCTTGGTAGCCGGACCGTAGCCAACCTGTACCAAAGTCATCTTGGATTCGCCGCTCAGATTGGAGGTCACCTTAACCATGGCCTGCTCGCCGGGGTTACCAACGCCTGTCAGGTACCCGTTCTTATCAACGGTTACAATTTCCTCATCCATGGACTGATAGGTATAACCATACTCGTCATACTCATCAACCGTTGTCTGTGTTCCGATAATACCCTGCAGCAGGAAATCCTGATGCATCGAGCAGTGGATTGCTGTCGGCTTATTCTTGTCAATCGGCTCTGGCTGTTTCTCCGGAAGCTCGATCTCTGTCAAAAGACGAGTCAGGATAATAGCAAACTGCTTACGAGTTGTCATGTCACGCGGTGAAAGTGTTGTATCACTTGTACCGGTCATGATCTGATGATAGGCCATCCACTGTATATAGCCTTCATCATAAGCCCAAC
>CACYDN010000323.1 GCA_902773185.1 uncultured Lachnospiraceae bacterium
TCCGGATGAAGATGAATGAAATCCGTACGGATATAATATCCGAAATCCGTTAGGTGCAAAGAGGTATTTTCTTGATCAGTTTTGAACTATATTATTCCCAGCTGGTAATCCTGATCACCGTGATCTGGATCACGCTGAGAGTAGTCGTTGCCATAAAGAATAAGGGCGTCAATGTGAAACGTGAACTGCAGCTCCTTCCGGTATATTGCTGCATTCTCTTAATTGCCCGGTTTGTGTATTTCCCGATGGAAACGGAAGACGGACACGTTTTTCCGCTGAAGTTCAATTCCGGGAAGGTCTGGCCCTTCTGGATCAACTGGAAGCCCATCGAGCACATGTTTGATGAATATGATGAGTGGCTGATCAACATCATCGGCAACGTGGCCATGTTCATCCCGGTGGGCATCGTCTGGCCCTTCTGCTTTCAAAAACTGGACAGGATTTGGAAAACGGTATTGGCCGGCTTTCTCCTTTCCCTGTTCATTGAGATATCCCAGCTGCTGTTTTACCAGCGGATCAGTGATGTGGATGACCTCATCATGAATACCACAGGTACGCTGATCGGCGCACTGATCTATTTCGGCGTAAGAAGGCTGAAAAGGCGGTTTGGGGAGGCACCCTGATGAAAAAAGCCTGTTTGAATTTGATATTGATATTTATAAACGCCATACTCTCCGGGGTATTCTCGGAGAGGTCTTTTGGCGTTTTTTTCGTTGCGTCGATCCTGATGATCGTGGTGGCGGCGGAGGCAGTCAGGGATGAAACCGGGCCTGGTGCATTTACGGCAGTTAAGCTTTTGCTGATCACATCGGCAGCGGCAGTCTCCGGAAACTGGATCGGTTTTCTGTTCTTTTTCTGCCTGGATGAATTACCGCTGATTCTACTTCCGGTTTTGTCCGGAGCATCCTTCGCGGCCTTTTGCCTGGGGCAGGGGCTTACGGAAAGGAAGGATGGAAACCTGTCCGGACACTCACTGGCGATCACACTTCTGGAAGGGGTACTGATCATGCTGATCGTGACGGGCATCTCCGGATTGAAACGCATGATCGAGAAAGAAGAAATTATAAAGAGAGAGGAAAGGCTCCGGCTCCTTTCGGTCAGTGTCAGTGAGATGCATGTGAGGAAGCTGAATAAGGAGCTGAAGATGAGGAGCTATGAGGCGGAAAAGAATGCGCGGCTCCTCGAACGCGAGAATATCAGCCGGAACATACACAACAGTGTGGGACATTCCATTACGGCAGCCATCATGACGCTCGATGCGGCAGATATGCTTTATGACAAGAAACCGGAAGAAGCCCGGAAACGAATGAACGATGCAAACGAACGGATCCGCGGCAGCCTGGAGAGCATCCGCAGCGCCGTCCGTGCACTGGATGAAGAAGGCGGAGATACCACCGTGCAGGATTTCCTCCGTTTTGTGGATAATATTATCGAGGCCTTCACAATGGATACGGAGCTTGAGGTCAATCTGCACTGTGAAATCTATCCGGAGGATGGTACGCTTCCCAGAGAGCATGCGGAGTTTCTTACCGGCGTACTGGAGGAGCTTCTCACCAACGGTGTCAAACACGGCAATGCGACGCGGTTTACGGTGCATCTCACAGGGGATTCGGCACATATCCGCCTCCTGGTTCACGATAACGGAACCGGTGATTTTACGGGCAAAGTCAGTGACGAACGGATCCAAAACGGATTCGGGCTGAAGAAGATCATCTCCTACACGGAGCGCTGCGGCGGAAGCTGTTCCTTCGTGCACGAGAACGGATTCTGCGCAGAGGTAGAGTTGCCTGTTGTTTGATACTTTGTCGAGATAGTCTGGGTGATTCTTTCTGATTTTACAATAAGTAGACCGGCAGGGAAGTACGAACAAGCCTGTGAGGGACCGTCACGGGTCTCGGCGCTTAACGATTCACGAGCGTCCGTTCTTTGGACGCGAAGTGAGAGTTTAGCGAGCGAAGCGGCCGCTAGGGGTAGACCGTGTTCGTGCGCAAGCAGTGTCACGAACAGGCTTGTTCGTACTCAACCTGCCTGAAACATAATAGATAGTCAGAAAGAATCACCTGGTCAATTATTAAAATAGTTATGAATGAAAAGGA
>CACYDN010000324.1 GCA_902773185.1 uncultured Lachnospiraceae bacterium
ACCCTGCTGTTCCAGCGCTGTCACGGTTCCTGTGCCGAATTTAATATGTTTCACCTTATCACCAACACCGTAGGTCAGCTGAAATCCACCCGGAACGCCTCGCCAAGCAGCGGAATAATCAGCCTTCACGGGGCCGGATGCTTTCCGTGCCGGCGGCTTCGGTATAACGTACGGAGAAAGTCCCGCCGGTTTTCCGGCACCGGATTTTCCTCTTCCCAAGCCACTGCCGGAAAAACCGAATTCATCCGAAAAGCCTGTTCGCGAAGAAGAAACAAATCCCCGTTTCCCGGACCGATTGATCAAAAGTTCCGACGGGATTTCCGAAACAAACTGCGAAACCTGCTCATAATTGCGTGAGCCGTGCATCATCCGGGACTCCGCCCCGGTCAGGTACAGCTTCTCCATTGCTCTGGTAATGCCCACATAGCAGAGACGTCTCTCCTCTTCTAACGCATCCGGATCATCCGAATCCATTGACATGCCGCTGGGGAAGAGCCGCTGCTCCATACCTGCCATTACAACAACCGGAAATTCCAGACCTTTGGCGCTGTGAAGTGTCATCAGCGTTACGCGGGTCTTTTCTTCATCCAGCTCATCCGCGCCGGAAACAAGTGCGATTTCTTCGAGCAGTTCTGTGAGTGTCGGATTCTCACTGTCTCCCTCATACTCTATGATCTTGTTCCGAAGTTCGTCCAGGTTTTCCAGCCTGGTCTTTGCCTCATCCGTATTCTCTTCCGTCAGACTCAGGCGGTAGCCGGTCTTATCCATCAGAGCATCGAA
Source organism: uncultured Lachnospiraceae bacterium (assembly GCA_902773185.1). Taxonomy (GTDB): domain Bacteria; phylum Bacillota; class Clostridia; order Lachnospirales; family Lachnospiraceae; genus Eubacterium_Q. Next base: position 781 of record CACYDN010000324.1, read on the forward strand.
AAGCTCGGTCAGATCCTCCGTGTGACGAAGTTCTTCCATCATCCGCCCGAATTCCAGCACCTTTCCGCCCGAGCGGCCGAGCGAAGCAGTATACGTCTCCGAAACGGATGCATCCAGCATACTGATATCATTCTGCATAGCAAGATCCTGCAGCTTATCTACGGTCGTATCACCGATTCCGCGCCGCGGAACATTGATGATCCGGCGAAGCGCCACATCATCCGCGGGGTTATCCAGAACCTTCAGATAAGCCACGATATCCCGGATTTCCTTCCTGTCATAGAATCCGGTTCCGCCGACCAGCTGATAAGGGATACCGCTCATGACCATCTTCTCCTCGATCACGCGGGACTGCATATTGGTCCGATAGAGTACTGCAAAATCAGAGAAATCCCGCCCGGCATACTGTTCCTGACGGATCGTATCGACAATTCCGTCCGCTTCGGCAAACTCGGTCTCATACATCCGGAATTCCAGCTTATCGCCCTCTCCGTTCTCGGTCCAGAGTCGTTTTTCCTTCCGGTTCTCATTGTTCCGGATCACCGCATTCGCCGCATCCAGGATACGCTGGGTAGACCTGTAATTCTGCTCCAACCGGACAACATGCGCATCCTTGTAGGTATCCTCGAAATTCAAAATATTATAGATATTCGCTCCGCGGAATTTATAGATGGACTGATCATCATCGCCGACCACACAAAGATTCCGGTACTTATCGGCCAACAGCTTAATAAGCAGGAACTGGGAATGGTTGGTATCCTGATACTCATCCACCATAATATAACGAAAACGCTCCTGGTAGTATTCCAGGACATCCGGCGCCTTCTGGAAAAGCTCGATGGTCTTCATGATCAGATCATCAAAGTCGAAGGCATTGTTTTTCCGCATACGTTTCTGATATTCCCGGTATACCTTTGCGATATTTTTTTGACGGAAATCCATTCCGGCATTTTTTTCAAACAGATCCGGGTCCAGAAATTCCTCTTTGGCCGAAGAAATGACCTTGATCATCTCCCGCTCGGAATAGATCTTCGGATCAAGGCCCACCGTCTTCACAGCCTCCTTTACTACCGTCTTCTGGTCGTCCGTATCGTAGATGGTGAAACGCTTATCCGCGCCCACCCGGTCCGCAAACCGCCGGAGGATCCGGACGCACATGGAATGGAAGGTGCTGACCCAGACGGACTCCGCCCCGAAACCGACAATCTTATCCACACGATCCCGCATTTCTCCCGCAGCCTTGTTGGTGAAGGTGATGGCCAATATGTTGTACGGATTGACCCCCTTCTCCTCCATGAGATATGCAATGCGGTGTGTGATCACTCTTGTCTTACCGCTGCCGGCACCGGCTAAGATAAGAAGAGGCCCCTCGGTATACGAGCAGGCCTCCGACTGTTTTGGATTTAATCCGGGCATTAGGACTCCTGAGTCTGGTTAACGCCCAGTTTTGCCTTAAGTGCAGCAAGCTCATCCTGTACGGCTGCATCAGGAGAAGCATCATATTTGGCTGCCAGGTTATCAACTTCGTTTGCTGCTTCGGTCTGAGAAAGCTCAGCCTTTGCATTTTCAATATCCAGCATCTTGTCTGCCTTTGCCTCATAACGCTCAAAAGCAGCAATGCTGTTCGCGGAATCGCCGACAGAGGATGTGATCTTGTTGATATCCTTCTGTGCCTTCGCTACGCGGATCTTTGCCTTAATGGTATCACGCTTACTTTCCAGCGTGGCAATATCGTTGACCAGCTTGTCATGCATCTGGCGCATTTTCATGGAGTTAGCTGCGGCAACATCATAAGCCTGCTGCATACCCTGCTGCTTGGTCTGAAGTTTTGCCTTCTCCTGCAGGAAGCGAGCTGCATCTGCATCATTACCGGCAATAACAGCCTTCTCGGCATAGCTCTGCATTTTGGCAACTTCTGCGTTCACCTCATCCAGATCACGCTTACATTTTGCTTCATCCGCCATAACCGCTGCAGTCTCTTCCTTAACCTTTGCCAGGTCCTTATTCAGATTGCGCAGTGTCTGATCGATCATTTTCTCGGGATCCTCCGCCTTGTCCAGAAGTGCGTTGATGTTGGCAGACATAATATCCTTGAATCTTGATAAAATACCCATTCTCTTTAACCCTCCTTATTGGTGTCAAATACATTAACGTGATTATTATATATCATTTCCGGGGATTCTGCAATCAGAAGATACTTTAACATAAAGAACCGCCGGATTTGACAGGGCATACCATGCCATGTCAAATCCGACGGTTATCCATCTATAATAATTTGGGCTACTAGTTCACTCTCGGTTGATTCGCCTTGCTATTATTTCTGCTACCCAGCTTTTTCTGCTTTTCCGCTTTAATTTCATTTGCTCTCTTCTTCGCGCGCTCGCCGCCGTAGTTCTTCAGAATGATCAGGTCCTTCCGTTTCGCTCTTTCCTTATTGTCCAGCTTATCAATTCCTCTTACATGATGGATGCGCTCTACAATACCTGCCGCCTCCATCTTTTCTACAGCCGGTGCGAACACGGATACAACGGAAAGCGCATCCAGTGCATTGTGGAAACGGTCATTTCCGTCTGTACTGCTTCTGACCTTTTCCTTCCCCTTCATATACTTCTTTACGGTTTCAATGATTTTCCGATTGGCCTTTGCAATTTCTTCCGCCGCATTCTCCTTCGTAAGATCGATCTTGGACGCCGCATCCACCGCATCGTAGAAATTCCGGTAAAGCGTGGTACGGCCGTTCTTTGTCAGCATATTATTGGCAAGCACCTTCATTTCCTTGATGTAACTTTCCCGGAATTTCGGTTCCACACCGAAAAGTTCATTTATGACCTTATTCTGAATCTGATCCATGGCCTGGACCGGATTCGCTGCATTGATGGCAGGAAGCATGTCTTCCTTATTCAGCTCATCAAAGCATAGATTCCCCTTAATTCCTTCTCCGAACGCCGCAATCCGTTTTTCATCAAACTTTTCACCGGAATGCTTCATGTAGGAAGCCGCTATGGAATTCACCAGCGTCTGCTTCACACTGTAGGTCATTCTCTTATTTGTTTTCCGAACCAGATTCAGGATATAGGCATCATAGGCCCGTGTCGTAGAATTATTCGGAGCCGCTTCGGGCGCCTGCCCTGCAAGTGCACTGCCGATCAGGTTGTTCAGCTTTGCAATCCCGTCCGTCCGCTTCTGCTGACGCGCCGCGTTAACAGCGGTCTTTTTCTCATCGAAATCAGCATCCATTTCCGCAAGGGTCTTGAATTTTCCCGGCTCATGCTTCACGCCGTAATAGCTCTCGGACATCTGCTGCAGGCGTGCTTCCTCCTCGGGGCTTCTCCGCTCCGCCTTTTTCTTCAGAATATCCAGATTCACCGTCTTCGGAAGATAGATCATTTCGTTGATATTCACGCCGCCTTTCGCCAGATAGTCTTCTCTATTCTTTTCCTCATCCGGCGACTCCGATCCGTTTTTCCTGCCGACGTAATTTCCCTCCATGTTCTGGTATCCGTTCTGGAAGTTTACATCTTCGGAAAGCTCACTCGGTACCATCACACTGCCATCCTGACCGATGGTAAGGTACTGGCTCGGAACGCCGTAAAGCTTTGTTCCGTCCTGGGAAAGCTTCATCTCCGCAGCCCACTCCATCCGGATATGACGGGGCACATCCGCTACGACTCTTCCGATCAGATCATCCAGATTTGCCGTAAGCTCCGCATCCGGATTATTATCATTCCGTTCAATAATGGCATTTTTTTTGTTTCTCTTCACCACTCGGATGGAATCCTTGTACTTGACACGGTTATTCTCATCAATTCCGACGATGGTGATATAATGTCCGCCGCCAAGGAAGCTCACCGGCGACTGATCTTCTTTGATGGCATGCAGGATATTCTTCCGGACAACCTCTTTGGTTCTGGCCAGATACTCTTCCCGGGTAATACCGAGTTTTCTGACCTCATCGCCGTAAGCCCCGATTTCAACTCCCTTCATCATGTGTCCCGGAGCCATTTTGATAAAGGCTTCGCCGCGGTCAAGCGCATTGCTTGATTTATCACTCTCCATGATATTGAAGGTTTCCCTTGCCATCTCATTCAGCTCGGCCTGTTTTTTATCTTTCTTTTTCTTATCATCTTCGATCGGTGCGAGATCCTTGTACGGACTGATCAGCTCCCGAATGGCTTTTCCGTTATAATTCGGACGGAAGGAACGGATATCTGTCTGCGACATATTTTTCACACCACGGCTCTGCAGAAGCATCTGCATGCTGACAGACCAGCATCCGGCTCCCGAAGACTGGAATCCCTTCTGCTGAATACCGGTAATCTTTGCATCATTCTCGGAATTGGAAATCACCTCGATTCCCTCCGGATGATCCGCCTCGGCTTTTCCCGCGTTCTTCGCTGCTTCTATTTCGACCGCCTTCACCTTCTGTGTCACATTCCGGCGCTTCAGAAGCTTCACCTTATCGTAAATGGAAATCATGTCTCCATACACGCCCAGGAACTGATCAATGGCACTCACATTGCCTGTACACTGGATCCAGTACGGCATGGAGCTCTTTCTGTATTCCCAGCTGCGGTTAATCTTGTCAGCCGCCTTTAAGAAAATGGCATACTTTTCTTCCGTAAGCCTATCCACTTCTTTCCGATTTTCTTCATTATCCCCGGCACTCTTTAACTTCTTGATGGACGCGTCCATCTCCTTTACGCGTGCGATATCCTCCGCCGAGCAGCCAATGGCAATAAAATCCTTCTCCCGGAGCTGGAACAATTCACGGTGATACGGTTTTCGACCTTCTTCATTCCCGGTAAATGACTTCTCCAGATCTTTATCTGTCTTAGGCATGGATATTTCCTCCCTGAATTATCACTTTATATCCGAAATCATAACATCCAAAGAGTAACAAAAGCGCAACATAGCCTATAAATATTCGTTCAGTTTTTCCGTTCCCGGCAGGACAAACCGGCCGTCCCGGATAAGATCCGTTTCACTGCCATCCTCCATCACAGCCGTCAGCCGACCCAGCTCATCATACGGAATCGTAATATCCGTATGGCAGTTGAAATATGCCTTTTCCGGCTCGGATTCGCGAAGCAGGGAAAAATCATTTTCCCGTGAGATGATTTCCTTCCCGTCGGGATTATAGACTTTTTTATCCTCCGCATGGCTGTAGCAGGTGTCTCCCACCGCAAAATGCGGGCCTGTCTTCTCCATGATCAGGATGGGAAGTTTTTCAAAAATCTGATAATTCTTCGCCATCCGGTAAGCCGCCGTATTCGTGCCGATAGCAAATTCTCCGATGGGCAGCGCCGGATGCTTAAACAGGATGTTGTCCCGGATATACTTTCTGCCATCCTCAGGATCCGGGAAGTTGCCACAGCCAAAGTCCTCTGTCACACCATCCCGGAAACGGATCCAAAGATCCTGAAACCTGTACCCGTTGAGGTATACAAAGGAAACATGCAATGTGCCCTCCGTTCCCTTTAATACCGGTGACGTAAAGACTTCCCCGAGAGGAATATTCACATCTGCCACACAGTTTTCAAACTGTGTTTCCTTTTCCGGATTTAAAAGCTTCCGGAGTTTCACACGGATATCCGTCCGGTTTCCGTTCTTTCCGATCACATGGACATGATCCGCACGGTCGAGTGTATCGATGAGTGCCTGCTGGATGGGCAGATATTCATCATTCGAAAGTGTATTGAGACGCACCGTTTCCCGGAAGATTTCCCGAAAACGTTCCTCCTCACCGATTTCGGGAAGCGGGAAGGAAATGATACTGAAGCTGTAGCTGTCACCCGGAAGATACTTTTCGGAAATAAGTCCGGACTGTGTAACAATCCTTCTGTCGATTTCCGTCTGCTCCTCTGTCCAGGCCGCTGCCTCCTCGCGGATTTCCGGTGAGAAAAGTACCTCGCCAAAGGTTTCGATCACAGCCGGTCCCGCATAACCGGGCAGATATTCTTCTATTTCTTTATAAGCACGTTCCACCGCATTGATTTTCCGCGTTGCATAGCGCGGTGTCAGGAAGAGCGCATCATCCATCCTGTGGTCAAAGATGAACTGGCGATTTGCCGGTGTCGATTCAAAACCGACGAGACGGACCAGTCTTCTGTTCAGCCGGCTTACGGCATAGCGGTGAAGGATACTCCTTAGACCCATTTTCTCAAAACTCCGGATGACTTCCCGGACCAGTCTCTCCTGCCCGATGTGATACCGGATGCTCACACTGTTTTTTCCGGTAAAATCCACCTGCATGGTCTCAAGGCCGCGCCGGAAGCCTTTGGTAAATGTCTCCGCCATTGCCCGGATTTCCTCGTCAGGAAGTGTCAAGAGATACTTTGCCAGCTCACGTTCGTTATCGGAAATATACTCCCCGTACCGGTACAGATACCTTAGATCCTTTAATTCCGCTTCCGTCACGATCTTATAAGCGGTATTCTCCGTAAATACGGTTGTCGCCCGTAGACGGAGCTCCTCGAACGGTTCAATATAGTCCAGCGCATAGTACTCGACCGCACTTTCCAGAGCGGATACATTCGGATGCTTTTCCTCCAGAAAAAGAGAATAGATTTCCAGAAAAAGCTCCAGCACTGCCGCTGCGCGGACCGGTTCTCCGTCAACCAGATACGCAGGAAGTCCGGAAAGTTCCGCCGCCAGGAAGGTCAGTGTCCTTCCATAGGTTCCCAGCTCCTTCTCCGCATAAACCGGATTCAAATAGCTTTCGTCATAGCGGTCCCTCAGTTCTCCGAAGAGCTTTTCCTGCCAATCCCGGTTTTCCTCCTCCGAGATGGAAAGGGGGTCCGTTTCCCGCCAGGCAAAGACATCCGTAATGTAGACCGCTTCACGCGCAAAAAAAGGAAGAACCCGCGGATCCGCCTCTGTTTCCGCAGGAATCTCCCTGATTCGTTCTATCGCCAGCGAGAGCCTTTCGCTGACGCTATCCCATTCGCTTATTTCTTCTCTTGTTTCTTCTGTCATGGTGTCTTTTCCTTATCTTATCTAATTCATTTAAAAGGGTGTACTCAAATAAGTCTGTTCGAGACACTGCTCTCGCACGACCACGGGTACCCCTAGCGGACGCTAAACTCTCACTTCGTGTCATAAAACGACACTCGTGAGTCGTTAAGCGCCGAGACCCGTGACGGTCTCTCACAGACTCATTTGAGTACACCCTGCTTTACATCGTGTTAAAATCGTAAAGAACTATATATTTCTAAAGAATAAATAACGCAACGACAAGCGCCGTATCAATGAGGCTTATCCACATAGCGAGTCGTTTACTCTTCATGCCGCCGTACTGGGCGCGGAGCGAAAGGATGGAGAATACAAGCGCATTCAACACCATTACAACGGATGCCGCAAGGAGCATGGGCGTTTTTTCTCCCGATTTTCCCTGCCGCACTGCCAGGATGACGAGTGCGAGGATCAGGGCCAGCGCAGCAAATCCAAAGACCAGTGCGATCACTGTATCCGATGCAATTCCTTCGTCCGTGAACCGGTACCGGCTTTCCTTTCTCCTCATTTTCCTTCTATCCTTCCGTTTTTTTCCGGAGAATACCATCATCCTCCGAAATGATTTTTCATGTTTACACACCGAAAATTCGGGAACCGGGTCGGCTCATGATTTCGGTGTTCTATCCGACGCATCCGCGGATTTCATCCAGTGTTTCGATTCCCTGTTCTTCCATAAAGGCTGCAATACCGGAAACAATTTCCTCGGTCACTCTCGGATTCCTGAAGTTTGCCGTTCCCACGGAAACCGCTGTTGCGCCTGCCATAATGAATTCAAGCGCATCCTCTGCTGTGGCGATTCCGCCCATACCGATCACCGGAAGCTTTACGGCGTGGCATACCTGCCATACCATCCGGAGCGCTACCGGTTTTACCGCCGGTCCGGACAGGCCGCCCGTTCGGTTGGCAAGCAGAAAGCTTCTTCTTCGGATATCGATTTTCATGCCGGTCAGCGTATTGATGAGCGAAAGACCGTCTGCGCCGCCCGCCTCTGCCGCTCTGGCCATTTCGGCAATATCCGTCACATTGGGCGACAGCTTCATGATCACCGGCTGCTTTGCCTTTTCCTTTACAAGTCCGGTGATCCGCTCCAGTGCCTTCGGATCCACACCGAATGCAATTCCGCCCTCTTTTACATTGGGACAGGATACATTGATCTCCAGAAGATCGACCGGTGCATCCTTTAGACGCTCCACCACGTTCAGATATTCCTGCTCGGAATGTCCGCAGACATTCACGATGACGGGGACATCGTACTGCTTCAAAAACGGAATATCGCGCGCGAGGAACGTATCGATTCCCGGGTTCTGCAGACCGATGGCATTCAGCATGCCGCCTGTGGTTTCACAGACTCTCGGCGTCGGATTTCCGCTCCAGGGATGATCCGCCACCCCCTTCGTCGTCACGGCTCCCAGGCCGGAAAGATTTACAAAATCCCCGTATTCCATTCCGCTTCCGAAGGTTCCGGACGCCACCGTCACCGGATTTTTCCATGTAACGCCGCAATAATTTATACTTAAATCAGCCAAATCTTCCACTCTCCTGTTATGTGCAATAATAAACTACAGAACAACGCTTTCCGCCGGGAACACCGGTCCGTCCTTGCAGACACGTGCATTCTTTACCTGCGAATGTGCATCCACCCCTGCCGTTTCCGTTACACAGCCAAGACATGCGCCAACGCCGCAGGCCATGCGCTCTTCCAGAGAAATATATGCCGGAATCCCGGCCGCCGCGTACCGCTTAATTGCGGCAAGCATAGGCTTCGGCCCGCAGGCGTAGAGTACGCCCGGCTTTATACCAAGACTTGCAAGACCATCCAGCACCGTTCCCTTGATGCCGGTTTCACCGGTATCGCTGGTCTCGGTCACTTCCGCAAACGGCAGGAAATCCTCTGTCATAAACGCCAGATCACGATACCCCAGGATCACATGCGGTTTCTTTCCCTGCTTCTCATAAATGACCTTTGCCAGATACAGCATGGGCGGAATTCCGATTCCGCCGCCCAGAAGAACCGGCGTATCACCATCCAAATCCTGATAGCCGTTTCCGAGGGGACCGAGAATATCCAGCTCCGTTCCCGCTTCCTGCCGGGAAATCCACTCCGTTCCGGTCTTTTTTCCTGTCACACGGTAGATCAATCTCAGTTCACCCTTCTCCGCATCCGCACCGGCAATGCTGATGGGCCGGGGGAGCATCCTGGAAGGATCTCCAAGATACACATTCACAAATTGTCCGGGTATCGCCATTTGGCTGATACCCGGCACTGTAAGTACAAGATCAAAAATATCTTTTGCAATTTCTTTTTGGGAAAGAATCCTTCCCTTTTCCATGATCGGTTTCAAGAAGCTGTCACCTCATTATATATTGTCTAATCTCATCGATTGCATTATAGCCGAAAAATCGATTGTCACGTGCTACACTACCGTATCCGCTTTTAGTACACCGCAGCGCGAATATCGTCCAGCATATCCTGAACAGCTTTCCGGGACGCCTCGCCGAACTTTGCCTCGCCGAATTCCTTATATTTATCCTGCTTCCAGGCAGCAATGATTCCGCGGGAGGAATTTACAATGGCACCGAGACCATCCTTATGGAAGAACCCGGCCAGATCCTTTCCGGTTCCGCCCTGCGCGCCGTAACCCGGAACCAGGATGTAGGCATGGGGCATCCTTGCACGAAGCTCTCTTCCCATCTCCGGATAGGTTGCGCCGACAACCGCGCCTACGTTGGAATACTCTCCTTCCATCAGATCACTGCCCCAGGCATTCACCCGGTCTGCAACCGCCTCGTACAGAGTTACATCGCCAAAGGATCTGTCCTGAAATTCACCGGAGGACGGATTGGACGTTTTCACCAGAACAAAGATACCTTTGTCACAGGTCTTACAAACTTCCAGGAAGGGATTCACGCCATCGGAGCCAAGGTAGGGATTCACCGTAGCCATATCCGCATCAAAGGGAGCGAAGGTATTTCCGCCGACCTTTACCGCGCCGAGATGACCGGCCGCATATGCGCCGGAAGTGGAGCCGATATCGCCGCGCTTAATATCCGCGATCACAACAAGGCCTTTTTCCTGACAGTAATCTACCGTTTTCTTATAGGCCTGAAGTCCCGGAACACCAAACTGCTCATACATGGCAATCTGCGGTTTTACTGCGGGAATCAGATCGGACGCTGCATCTACGATCTCCTTATTGAAAACAAATACCGCTTCCGCAGCTCCCTCAAGGGTCTCACCGTATTTTTGAAAAGCATCCGCTTTGATTGCCGCCGGAATATAGTCCAGCATCGGATCCAGTCCCACAACAACAGGTGCCTTTTTCTCGGATATTGCCTTTACAAGCTTTTGAATCATTCCAGATTTTCCTCCTCATTCTTACTGCTGCGAAATCATCCTTCCGCAGCCATGTTTGATTCGCTGATTTCTCCGGAAGCGTCTTCCTTTTGCTCCAGCTCTTTCTTAAATGCTTCCATATTTCTGTACATCAGATAAGAACTCTTTTCGGAAGTATGCTTCACCGTATAAAGCGCTTCGTCCGCCATCTTATAGATATCATCTATATTATCCGCATCCCACGGGATGACCGCAATACCGATGCTGGCCGAAATGATAAAGGAATGGAATTTCTCCTCTCCATCCTCGGTCCGCACGGTCGCATCAATCGGTTCATCGATCGAATGACAGATCAGATTTCCGATTCCGTGAATCGCGGCATCGTTTGTCGCATTTTGGAAGACCACCAGGAATTCATCACCACCGACGCGGATGGACGTACAGCGTTCCTGTCCGAGACTGTTCAGTCTGGCACCGACCTCCCGCAGAACCACATCGCCCATGTCATGGCCGTAGTTATCGTTGATCGGTTTGAAATAATTCAGGTCGATGGAATAAAGCGCAATCGGATAATCCTCGCCGTTTCTGACGAGTCTATCCAGATGCTGCAGACCGTACCGGCGGTTATAAAGACCTGTCAGGGCATCCGTATTGGAGATATACTCCAGATGGTCGTTCATTTCCTGCAGCTCTTTGATCTTCTCGGCCACCATCTGCTCCAGGCGTTCGGTCTCACTCTTCTGTCTCTTCAGAAGCTCCTCCGCAAGGGCATTGGCCTGTACTGTCTTGCACATGATGATATACGCCAGTGCCGTGATCACCATGATGAAGACCATATAGTTTTCAAAATATCCGACGGCATAAAGAACAGCGGTCACGATAACGATCAGACCGGAGTTTATCCACGGTACATATTTATCGCGTTTCGTCACTCTCTCCCGCGGCTGGATATGCCACTCTCCGATATCAAACCTGATCCAGGCAAAGCTGTAGAGCAAAAGGCAGAGATAGTAGAGAACATCACAGTAAACGCTTTCCGGTTCCTTGTCCCGCATCATCATATAGGTGTAGCGGATTTCCAGAACATTAAAGACAAACAGGGATATAAAAAGCAGATAAAATGCCGGGTTATGCCCCTTCAGACCTGTTTTGGCCAGAACCATTCCAATGATCATGATGGAAAATACCGAAACAAAGAAGTACAGCATGAGCTCCACCAGCTCAAAGGACAGGCCGTCAAAGGTCCTATAGTCCTGGGAATATCTGTAGCCGAAAAGCGTCGTTACGATTGCCACAACAAAGGCATTTACGGCAATCTTCTCGTGATCACTCTTTTTAAACACGATTCTGGCATAGAATATGATGGCCAGAAGGGAAATATAGTCCGCCGCCTGATACAGATTATCGGAAACATTGGACAATACCTCGTTCCCGTCCAGTGAAAATACACTGATCACCGCCCAGAGGATATCCGCCAGAAGCCAGACGACCATGCCAAAGAAAAAGCAGGCAGCCACAGATTCATATTTTCCAGCAGTTTTTACGCAGATAAAAATCAGGGATGCCATCACAAGAGAAAGGAACGGGGATTCCACATCACATGCCTTTTCCCATCCCATAAAAGTAGCCACAGCAAAGAAAAGAAACAGTACCACTGCCACTGCTGCCAGGATCATCCTGGTTCTATTTGCATCGCGTTGTTGAATATCTACACGCAAGGGCAAATCCTCCATACGCCGGGACGGCTCTGTCGTTACGGTTTTCAAAGTTCCCGGCATTAAATCCATTTTTCGCAAATTTCGTGAAGAAACCTTCACACCTATAATATACCAAAAAATGAGCAGTTCGTACAGAAAAATATCATTTTTCTTTAAAAATCCATTTCAACCTTCAAATCACCGGATCAGTTTACATAACACATACTACTTCGAAAATACGAAAGGAGGGCCTCCCGTCCGGAATCCGTCACCTCAACCGTACCAAGCCCCTCCTTCAGACGAAGATTTTTCATATCGCAGCTTTCCATATATTTCATATTGACGGCCTCCCACCTGTTGCAGAAAACAAAAGGATCGGAAGGCACGATCGTATCACGCGAAAAAGAACGCGAGCTGAACTGCTCGGTCTCATCGGAAAAATATACTTCCGTCGTCCCGTTTCGAAAAACGATACGTACGACCGAACTGAGGTTGACGAGGGATATCCCCCGCCCCTTTTTCACACAGACAACCCGGTCTCCAAAAAATGCTTTATTCCGGAAAAGCGCGTAATCACATAAATATCTGAGACAGATCTTGGAATCCTGTCTGTTCAGCGGTTTTGGCAGATAACCGCAGCAATGAAACGTATTGAGGATCAGAAAAAACGGATCCTCCAGACGTGTCATTACCAGAATCCCGACATATCGGTATTCGCTGATCTGCCGGATTTTTTCCATGAAATACAGTCCATCGTTCTGTCTGTCATTCTTCCCCACGGATGCCGGGTCCACCACAAAGCCGTCAAATACTTTTTCCAAAGAAACGGAAAAGGCCTCCTCCGAAGAATCCGCCACATATACAAAAGAACCGTTCATTTCTTCCAGCCAGTACTTCATCTGCGCGCGTGATTTTTCTTCGGAATCCAGAATCAAAAACCGCAAAGCTATCCCCCCTTTTTCGCTGAAGATCAAAAAAACGCAATCCGACAGATCAACCACATTATAGTATTCTTTCGGAGGGATATTGCATTTTAGTAATTATCTTTACTAAAATTATGTCTCATTCTTTATTTTCCGACCTTGGGATTGGCAGGTGCATTCTGCCCGTTCTTTGCCGGCCGCGGTTTTGCCATGTCATGTTATCATCTTTAAAATATACACTTAAATCCGAAAAAGTCCCGTAAAACAGTGTTTACGGGACTTTTATTAAAGAT
>CACYDN010000325.1 GCA_902773185.1 uncultured Lachnospiraceae bacterium
GCAGTCTATGCAGCAGCAGATAACCTCATAACCATATGTTTCTTTTAACCACGGAATTACCGCAGTTGTATCAAGTCCGCCTGAATAAGCTAAAACAACTTTATCCATGTTTATTGACCTCTTTTCTTTAATATTTTTTTCTTATAGGTTATAAAAACGCTACACATCATAATAACTTATATTGAGCAAAAAGAAAAGTATTCTTTGAATAATTCGAAAAATGAAATATCTGTTAGAGAATGGTATGCAAGCGGTGAGTGACACTAAGAGGGTTTTGTGGTAAAATAATAAACAACCGGTTGCGTTTTAGGTTTCGGTTACAATAATAGTTATTTATTTGATGTTTTCGTTTTTGGGGGAATCCGGAAATATTCCGTGCATAAATGGGGGAGCAGGAATTATGCTGAAGGATTTTTACGGGGAGTATAAGCAAAAGCTCAGAACACCGGAGGATGCGGTCATGGCCGTCCAGAGCGGTGACTGGGTAGATTATACAAGTACACTGGGGAAGCCTGTGCTTCTGGACCGGGCACTGGCAAAACGCCGCGACGAGCTTTTTGATGTGAAGATTCGCGGCAACCTTCTTTCCGGTCCGATCATGGTTGCGGAGTGTGATGAAACACAGGAGCACTTCACCTATCACAGCTGGCATTGTTCCTCGTACGAGAGACGTCTCACGGATAAGGGGCTTTGCTATTACATTCCCATGGTTTTTCATTTGAATGCGGCTTACTATGAATTCTTCCTGGATGTGAACGTCTGCATGGTCAGTGTCTCACCCATGGATAAGCACGGCTATTTTCACTTTTCCGTGAATACAGGTGTGGCGGCGCCCATTGCCCGTGTGGCGGATATCGTGATCGTGGAGGTGAATGAGCATCTGCCGAAGATCCGGGGCGGCTATGATGAGTGCATCCACATTTCGCAGGTGGATTATATCGTGGAAGGAAAGCATGATCCCTTCCCGGAAATTCATGCACCGGAGCCGACGGAGGTCGACTGGAAGATTGCAGAGCATATCTTGCCGTATATCGTGGATGGCGCGACATTGCAGCTGGGAATCGGCAGTACGCCGAATGCGGTCGGTGAGATCATCGCCCGTTCGGATCTCAAGGATCTGGGCATGCACACGGAGCTTTGCTCGGATGCGTATCTCAGCATGTATATGGCCGGAAAGCTTACCAACCGAAAAAAGAAGATCGATCCGGGAAAGGGCGTTTTCGGATGTGCGGTAGGGTCGCATGACCTTTATGAATGGCTGGAAGATAATCCGGGCATACTGGCGTATCCGCTTGAATATGTGAACCGGCCCGGTATTATTGCGGAAATCGATAACATGGTTTCCATTAACAGCTGTGTATCCGTAGACCTGTATGGACAGGTCGCAGCGGAAAGCTCAGGTTCGCGGCATCTGTCCGGGACGGGCGGCCAGCTGGATTTTCTGGTCGGTGCATCGGCGTCTCGGGGCGGAAGAGCGTTTATCTGCATGCCTTCGCTTTACGTGGATAGTGAAGGAACAACCCATTCGCGGATCATGCCGCAGTTTAACGGGGATATCATCACATCGCCGCGGAGCCAGATTTATTTTCTGGCGACAGAGTACGGTGTGATCAATCTGGAGGGGCGGTCCACCTGGGAGCGGGCGGAACGGATCATTTCCATCGCGCATCCGGCCTTTCGGGATATTCTGATCCGTGAGGCAGAAGAGAGAAAAATCTGGAGACGTTCGAACAAGCGGTGAGGTATTTGAGCTTTGCTATTGTCCGGTGTTGCTCTCTGATTCAGAAATAAAGAAAATACAGGAACAGATTCAGGAAAACAGTATGGCTGGAAAAGTAGAAAAAGTGACGCCGTCACTGGCGCTGGGGCGCGTGGGAATCATTTCCCGCAGCGGAGATACAACGGAACGGATCACGGGGGAAAAAGGTGTCCTTCGGCAGGAGGAGGGCGCTCTCGAAATTGATTATGAAGCAGAGGGAGAGAGGTATTCCCGCTTTTTTCAGATCCGTCATTTGAAAATTTATCGCAGGAATGAACCTGCCGGTTTTTTACTTCAGGATGTGATTACCGGGAACAGGCTGTTCATCAAGCCGGAAGCGAGTAAGCTGGATGCGGCCCGGGATTATCTCAGCCGTGCCATGCGTGACGGCATGTCGGAGGGACGGCTTGCCAGCAGTGTCAGAAGCGTCCTGGGCAAACAGGGAAGCCCTTACGACAGGCTGGATCAGCTGATCGGGCTGAGACTCATCAAGGAAGATATCAAGGATACGGCCAGCTTCATGCTGGTGCAGAAGAAACGGCGGGAGCTGGGCTTCCACAATGTGCCTGTTTCGATGCATCTGGTATTTACGGGAAATCCGGGGACGGGAAAAACGACAGTCGCACGTATGCTTGCCGGAATCTATAAGGACATCGGCATCCTTTCCAAGGGGCATCTGGTGGAGGTTGACCGTGGCGACCTTGTTGCGGGATATGTCGGCCAGACTGCCATCAAAACGCAGAAAAAGATTCAGGAGGCCATGGGTGGCATTCTCTTTATCGATGAGGCCTATTCCCTGACCAGCCGCGGCAACGATTTCGGCCAGGAGGCGGTGAATACCATCCTCAAGGCGATGGAGGATCATCGGGAGGATTTTGTGGTGATCGCGGCGGGGTATCCGGACCTCATGGAGGATTTTATCGAGAGCAATCCGGGCCTCAAGTCCCGGTTCAACAAATATATGCATTTTCCGGACTATACGCCGGATGAACTCTGCCGTATATTCGGCGTCTTTTGTAAAGAATATGATTATAAACTGGCACCGCCGGCAAAGCATGAGGTGAAGCGGATCGTAGAGGAACTGGAGAAGGAGAAGGATGAAAACTTTGCCAATGCCAGAACGGTCCGGAACCTTTTCGAACGTGTGATCACAGCGCAGGCGAGCCGCGTTGCCTTCCAGAAGGCGACAGCGGAAACACTCATGACCGTGAATGAAGATGATGTGCTGCACGTGGAGAAGATGATGAAGTAGATGCAGACGATAAACGGCACACGTGGAAGATGCCAGAGTGGGCGCGTGTACGGTAAACTTCACATGGAGAAGGTGATGAGGGGGGGACCGAATGGATGAAATGATAAAAAAGGAGCGAAAGGTCAGCATCATTATGGCGGTAATCCTTTCGTCGGTGATGGGAATCCTGTTTTCAATCCTGGTAAGGAGAGGAGCGGATGCAAAGGCGTTGGAATCCATGCCGCCGATGCCGGTTATGCTGATCACGAGTTTGCTGGAATCGGTTACGGCAGGTGTCATCCTTGTGCTCGTACTGCCGCTCGGAAAGCTGGGAAGATCGCTGGCCGCTAAAGCGGGAGCCCAGCCGCCATCCATGAAATTTACACTGCTGAACAGCTTGCCGTTTGCCGTGATCAGTGCGGTTTTCGTCAGTGCCATCGTGTGCTTTTTCAGTGTAGCGATTGCGCATGGTAAAATGACCGGAGATGTTCAGCCGCTCATGGAAATGTGGGCAAAGAACTGGCTGAAGTCCCTGCCGCTTTCTGTGATCGTGAGCTACGTGCTTTCCATCCTGATCTCACCCATTGTCGTGAAAAAGGTGGGTCTTGGCGGGCCGCCGGTAAGACCGGGACAGGCAGGACAGTGAGGAACAAATCAGTGGATTATGATATCCGTACGGTTAATTATAAAACGGTGTAACAGGAGGTAGGAAACATGGTAAAGCATATTATATTATGGCAGTTAAAGGATGAACTGTCAGCTGATGAAAAGAGCAGGGTTAAGGAGGAAATCAAAGAGGGCCTTGAAGGATTGAAGGGGCAGATTCCGGGCCTCGTGGACATCCGGGTACAGATAGAAGGCTTAGCATCTTCCAATGCGGATCTCATGCTGGATTCCGCATTTGAGGATGAAGATGCACTCAAAGGATATGCGGTGCATCCGCTACA
>CACYDN010000326.1 GCA_902773185.1 uncultured Lachnospiraceae bacterium
GTAGAGCAGACCGCCCTTCGGAGCTCTCTGGAAAACATCCCCACACACCTCGATACCAAATTTGAATACTCCAATACCGATAACTCCGTAACGATCGATGCCGATATCACAATTCCCGAGCTGGGAGACAGCCTCCCTCTCTACAGCTTTGGCTATATGGAGGCGAAGGATTATGACCTTGCCGCCCTCTCCGCGAAGATATTCGATCCGGACTCCTATTCACTCTGCCCCAACTTTATATATATGACAAAGGAGCTTCTGGCCAAGTGGGTCAACAATGTCGATCAGATTCTGAAGGACACAACGATCACCGATACGGAACGGGCGTTTTTCGAAAACTATGCCTACACCCTGGAGCTGACACAGACCGGAAATCTTTCCGAAGAGGATCAGGAATACTATGCACATATGGATATTGCCGCCGAAACCGTTGGGCCGGAGCATGACCTCTCCCTCTATCCCATTTATGCGCATGACAGCGCCGGCGCAAACTTCGGTACCGTACTGGGCAAGATTAACGGACGCTACTGGTTCCTTGAGGTGCAGCAATTCGGCGATCTGGTCAATATCAAACTGGACCCGGCAAACCTGGCGAGTGCGTTATACTCCTTCGGTGTCGGCAGCTCCGGGTTGGATGAATTCTTCCCCGATTCCATCGGCTATTCCATCTATAATGATAAGCTCGAAAACGAAATTATGACCCATGAAGAGGCAGAAGAAACCGCATGGGATATCGTCAATACACTGGGCTGTAAGGATTTCAATGTTTCAGCTGTTTATCCCTTAGAGTATAGGGAAATCACGATCAACGAAAGCGGTTCCGACCGCTACCGTGTTCGGACAGGCGAAACAAAATACGGCTGGGCCGTTCACTTTTCCCGCCATCTGGGAAACCTGACCCTGCCTCCGAAAGAGAATATCGACCAGCTTTTCTGTGTAATCGCACCGGAAGGATGTATCCATCTCGAATACAACAATATATTTACGGTTCAGGAAATGGATGAAAAAGTGACTAATCTTCTTCCCTACGATTCCCTCCTGTCTTCCATCGAGCACAGCTTCAGCGACATCTGTACGAAGATGGAGAGCGAAGGCGAAACCGGAATCGAATATAAAGTCGATGCCATCGTCCTCGGCTGCTGCTATCAGGAAGACGAAAACGGGAACCATACACTGGTCCCCGCCTGGTATCTCTTCAACACAAATGAATCCTATTACGGACAGCTCTACCCTGTTGTCGTGATCAATGCGATCGATGGCAGTCTGATCACGGAATACTTCACCGGCGGCGAAGGGTGATACAACATCACCTATTCGTTTATGAGTTCGCCGTTACGAAGCTTTTTTCCTGTTTTCCTGCATTTCGATTTATGGTCCTATGTCAGACTAAGACCTGTAGTTTCTCTTGATCTTCAGGCGGTTCATGGCCCGCTTCAGGCTGGCCTCCGCCATGTAATACTCCTGAATACTCTTTTTCTGGAGGATGGCCTCGCGCATGGCGGCCTCTCTCTCCCGCTCACGGGTTTCATCGATTTCTTCCGGATGCTCCGCAGCATCCACAAGGATCAGAACATCGTTATTTTCCACACGAAGCATGCCATCGGACACGGCCGCAATCTTTTCCGTACCGTCCGGCAGCGTATACTTCACCATTCCCGTGGAAACAGCCATTACGGTGTTCTGATGATCCGCCAGAATGCCGTAAAGCCCGTCAGCCACCGGAACAACGAGGGAGATGAGTTCTCCCTCGAAGAAGGTGTTATCAGCTTCATAAATGTGTGTCATAAATGTTTTCATTTTTGCTCACCAAAGCATTTTCATCGACTTTCATATCCGGTCATCACTACATTCCGGTCATTCCGAAAAGCCCGCAACCTTACAGCGTTTCCGCTTTCTTCTTCACATCATCGATTGTTCCTACGTTGAAGAATGCCGCCTCCGGATAATCATCGTACTTACCTGAAATGATATCCGCAAAGCCCTTCACCGTTTCTTCCACCGGAACATATACACCATTGATACCGGTAAATTTCTCCGCCACATACATCGGCTGGGAAAGGAACCGAACGATCTTTCTGGCCCTGTTTACGATAGCTTTATCCAGATCGGATAATTCATCCATACCCAGGATGGCGATGATATCCTGCAGCTCATTATACTTCTGCAGATATTCCTGCACCGTTCTGGCCACGCGGTAATGCTCCGCCCCAACGATATCCTCTTCCAGGATACGGGATGTCGAATTCAGCGGATCTACCGCCGGATAAATACCCTGCTCCGCAATCTTTCTCGAAAGAACCGTTGTCGCATCCAGATGCGTAAAGGTCGTTGCCGGTGCCGGGTCCGTCAAGTCATCCGCAGGCACATAAACCGCCTGAACGGATGTAACCGAACCTCTGGCTGTGGAAGTGATTCGCTCCTGCAGCTCACCCATTTCCTGTGCCAGTGTCGGCTGGTAACCAACGGCGGAAGGCATGCGGCCCAGAAGCGTCGATACCTCCGAACCGGCCTGTACAAA
>CACYDN010000327.1 GCA_902773185.1 uncultured Lachnospiraceae bacterium
ATAATCCGTGATTCCCAGCTTTCCAACTTCCTTTGCAACATAGCCCATATCCAGCTCATGCTTTGTCAGATATACATACGTATCCAAAAGAGACCTGAGCCCCGTGCCGCTATATGTATAGTGCTTATACTCATGCGCAATCATATAAATATAAAAATCTTCCGGCGAAAAATGATATCCGTAGTTTTTCCCATCGTCCTTAATCAGTCGACTTTTCACACGCCTAAAATAATCCTGCAGTTTTGCTTCATGATTACTGCCGAACAGAACTCTATGCATTTCAAAATTGTATACGGGCTCCTTATAGTAGCAATCATGATCACTCGACCCGAAATATTTGGAGGTATACCCCATGCCTTCCATGATGGATTTTACTTCTTCCGCACGAGATGCATCGAAAAGAATATCACGATCCGCCATCTGTCTCATACCAAACTCGGGATAATCATCCTTTAGGACGGCGCCTTTGAGCGGCATATACCAGATACCGGCCTGCTCCATCTCTGTAAACAAGCGATTCATATCCGCATCCATCAGCATGAGCTTACGAATAGCCATGAACTTTGCCTGCGAAAAAGACGCATCGGTAACCCCGGCCGACTCCAAAGCAAACGCAACAGCAACTACCAGCTGATGCTTTGCGGCAGCAAAGTAAAGCTGCGCCAAATTCATTCCGTTCACTCTTTCCCGATTCGGCATTTCGCCCTTTACGGCACACGAAGAGAGGTAGATTACATTCTTTATTGCTGTTTTGTATTCGTCTTTTGTCATATTATCCTTTCAAAACAACGCCTTCGCAAATATCGTTATATTCCACAAGCTGAATCAGCTCATTCTGCTCATACATAACCCTCAGCCATTGTCCATGCTAAAGGACGCAGGATGACCTCTAAGTGGAGCCTGTAGGGAATGCTTCTTAACCATTCTCCCGGCAAAGTTGCAATATTTGCATCTTCACCTCTCGGACTTTTGATTTACGTTCGAATCCATCCCTCATATTTGCTTTCCTCATACCTAATACCATTCTCAATTAATTTTGACAGTATACTTCTATTGCTTTCCCTATCAAAGCCCGGACATAACGTAACATTAATTCTTTCCGGTAGTTTAACGGCAAGTCTTTGTTCAGGATAAAGCCTCATCCGCCCACAAAGTCTAACCTCCTTCTCATAATCCCACCCAGACAGTTTCACAGCTCCGGCAAGCTCTTTAAGAGGCTTTTTTATTCTACTATTCCGTTGACCCGGTGTTGTAATCGTCTCCGTTTCAATATCCTTATAACAAACGCCCATCCAATACAGTTCGATATCAACTTCATCTCTAACCATATCATTCTCAACAAGTCTTGGTTTTAACTCCAACATTCTTTTTGCATCTGACACAGAAATTGATATCATTACTCCATTGGGATTGGGCGCATACATCTTAAACATAGCAATACTCTGATTGGTTCTCGAAAAACATGCAAAATTCATATCCTTAATTCCTGCCGAACGAATCATTTCCGCTTCCAAAACATCATTCATTCTATCTACCGGTGACAACCACATAAATCCAGAATCTAACATTCCTTTCAATGCCAAGATATTCGAATAATGATATAGTTGAGCCTCATCCGCTTTCCTTCCACCCGTTCTGGAAAGAACTCTCTTTTGGTAATCAATTATCTCATCTGCTGAAGCAAGTTCTTTAAATGGTTTCATAAATCAATCAACTCCTTCTTGCCTAATATCCGATGTAAAACTGAAGCATTGGCTTGATTCCATCAAAAATTGAAATCATCAAATTAAGTATGACGTTTTTTCCACAGTCTCAATAATCGATCAGTAACACGCTAATTGAGTATACCGATTGAAATTGACATGCTTTTCGGTAAATTATGACATGCTTTCCGCTAAATTATGACACCCTTTCCGCTAAATCTTACAGGTGTTTCCGGAAAAGTGTGCAGTAAGTATTTCATCGCCTGTTTTCATGTCTGCCGGACAGGCAAAACGCCTGCCCGACAGTATATATATTCATTTGTTGTTAATGCAAGCAGGGCCATTTCCCTTTGCATGCATTCTGCTCCTTGACAAGATGCTCGCGGAATTCCAAAGGATCCCCGCCGCTGTACATGATAGTTTTAAAGAGTTCGTAAGCAGGTTCTCCGCCATATCGAGGTGCCAGATTCGACAAGATATCCATACGAAGAGCTTCGCTCCACGCCGGGATAAGCTTCATACGAATGCCTGCAAGCCTCCAGGATATTGTAGAAGCCGATGATATTCGACTCCATGTACACATCCGGGTGGTCGATGCTGTAACGAACCCCGGCCTGCGCCGCCAGATTCAC
>CACYDN010000328.1 GCA_902773185.1 uncultured Lachnospiraceae bacterium
GAAGCTCCATGGCATCTCCCACGCCATCCTGTCCGTCCCGATCGGAAGCTGTTTTCAGCATCCTGTCGGCTCTTTTCCGGAAAGCCTCCACCTCTTCATAAGAAAGAAGGCTCACCTGCCGCTCACTGCCGGCATGTGCATCCCCTTCCAGACCATATTCCTCTATCAGCCGGCACCTGCCGATATCTTTCTTCGGCGTTCCCTTTTTTTCACTGATACAAACCGCTACAACCCTTCCCATATCGATCATCCTCTTATATCCGTTTCATTTCACAAAACCGCTTCTGCCACTTTTCTTATACATCCGAATCGAACACTCTGAAAACCTCTATCCGCCGATTTCAAACATGCTCCGCTTTTCTTCCGCACTCCCCGTGCCCGTAAAACAGTGTTTCTCCGGTTTCTGCAGCACGGCTGTCCGGATCACATTCTTTAATTCCCCATCGGATATACCCTGCCGGAGAAGCCCCAGAAGATCCGGTCCGTCCGGATAATACAGGCAGAGCTTCAATTTACCGTCCACTGTAAGTCTGAGACGGTTGCAGTCCCGGCAGAATGCATCCGACATCGGGCTGATGAACCCGACCCGGCCGGCAAATCCCCGAAACCGGACATACCGGGCCGGACCTTTATTCCCGGAAAATTCATCTTTTTCCGGCATAGCAGCATTCTGACGTTCGTCACCCAACATTGCCGGATTTTTCACCGAAGTAACAACCTCTTCCGAATCCGCCGTCTCTGCCGGTCCAAATTCCGCCTCCAGCATCTTCAAAATATCTCCGCTGTTGATTCCCTGAAAATCCCTTGCACAGCCGATAGGCATCAGTTCAATAAAGCGGACATCGATCCGGTTATTCCGCGCATACGCCGCAAGATGTATCAGCTCCCCTTCGTTGATTCCGCGGATGGGAACAGCATTCAGCTTGACGGAAAAGCCCATCTGCATAGCCTTCTCCAAGGCCCGCTCCGCCTCCGTGAGCCGATCCGTTCCGGTAAGGTCCCGATAAACCGCCGGATCCAGTGTATCCAGACTGATATTTACCTGCCGGAGTCCGGCCGCCCAAAATTCTTCCAAATGGTCTTCCAAAAGAACACCATTGGTCGTAAGCGCAAGTTCCGGCCGACCGGGAAGCGCCCCCAGTTTTTCTACCAGACCATCGATTCCCTTCCTCACGAGCGGCTCTCCGCCGGTCAGTCTGATCCTGCAAATACCCATTTCCGTGAGAACCGCAGCAATCCGATAAACCTCCTCCAGCGTCAGGATATCCTCATGCCTGAGCCGTTTCATGCCCTCCCGCGGCATACAGTACCGGCAGCGGAGATTGCATTTATCCGTGAGTGAGATTCGGAGATATTCCATTTTTCTTCCATACGCATCTGTCAAACTCATTTTTGATTTTTATCTCGTTTCATCAATTTACTATACAAGTACTCTCCTCAGCTACGCAAACGGACTCGAATCGGAGAATAGCTCAATATCGCAATCATCTTTCATTCTTTGCGGCGCCTGCGAAACAGTCACTTCACTTCCGAAGCAGCATCAGCTTCTCCGGTCTGATCCGGAGCTGAAATCTGCCGGATAAAACGGCATCCTTCACAGCAGGCCACGCTTCTTTTCCCACGATCCATGTCAGAAGCGAATCCGGCGAACCTTCCGCCTGTCCCTCCTGCCGGAAGCAGACCACTATGGAAAAGGTATCCTCGATCACGCGTTCCAGCACGCAGGAAAAACGGTTTACCTCATGCGAATCCGATTCTTCCGAAGGATTCACAAAAGAAAAATAGTGTGCCCTGTATCCTACATATGCCGGTGCACCGGGCTGTTCCAAAAGGCGCAGCGGAATGCCCCAGTCCGAAGCATAATGTGTTCCATCCTCCCGCATTTCCAGCCGGGAGATATTCTTACAGCCTGTCAGCCTTGCCGCCGCAACCGTTTCCGGATGATCAAAAAAGCCCTGCTTATCCTGCACTTCAACCAGCGTCCCTGCTTCCATCACGCCAATCCGGTCGGCCATCCTGTAGGCTTCATTCCTGTCGTGCGTAACCAGGATCGAAGGGCCCTGAAATTCTTCCAGAATATCCAGAATCTCATGTTCAATACGGGTCCTTAAATAATTATCCAACTGCGAAAAGGGTTCGTCAAGAAGAATCACCTCCGGACGTGCCGCGAGTAAGCGCGCCAATGCCGTCCGCTGGCTCTGACCGCCGGAAAGCTCCGCCGGATACTGCTCCGCCACATCCGTCAGCGAAAACCGTTCGATCAACTGCTCCGCATACCTCTTATCCTTCGCGGAACAAAGGATATTCTTTCGGACCGTCATATTGGGAAAAAGCGCATGGTTCTGAAACAGATAACCGATCCTCCGCTCCCTGGCCGGCACGTTGATCTTCTTTTCCGCATCAAAAAGAACTCTGTCACCGAGCTGAATCCGCCCCCTATCAGGGCGTTCGATTCCGGCAATACAGCGGAGCGTCATGGTTTTTCCGCAGCCTGATGCGCCGAGAAGTGCAAACCGCTCCGTCTCCACGGAGAATTTACTTTTCAGATAAAACCGGCCGACCTTTTTTTCAATATCTACCAGTAAATGCATCGTTTAACCTCTGTTCTACGCCCGCTTCCTGCGGAAGCTCCTGTCCGTAAAATAATTCATCAAAATCAGGATGGTCAGCGAAAACGCCACAATGATCAGTACCCACTTATAGGCGAGTGCCCGATTTCCGCCCTGCATGGCTGTATATACGGCAATCGACATGGTTCTGGTCCTGCCCGGCAGGTTTCCGGCGATCATCAGCGTCGCACCGAATTCTCCCAGCGCACGGGCAAAGGAAAGCACAGCCGCAGCTGCGATGCCCGGCCAGGCTGCCGGGACAAGGATTCGCCGGAGGATCGTAAACTCCTTCATGCCGAGTGTCCTTGCCGCATAAACGATATTCTCATCCACCTGCTCGAGTGCGCCGCGGATGCCCCGGTACATGACCGGAAAGGATACAACCGCAGCCGCAATCACCGCTCCCTGCCAGGTAAAGATCACACGGCAACCGACAGAATTTAAAAACCTGCCGACCGCCGTACTTTTTCCGAAAAACACAAGGAGCAAAAAGCCGACGACGGTTGGCGGCAGCACAAGCGGGATGGACAGGATGCCATCCACAATATACTTCGCCCTTCTGAGCCTTGTGACGAGCCAGGCCGCCAGGAGGCCAAGAAAGAACGTAAAAACCGTTGATATCAATGCAATTTTTAAGGATATCCATAAGGGACTATAATCCAATTTCACATCTCCTACTTCAACTATTCAGCTTTCACAAAACCATACTTTTCAAAAACCTTCATTGCTTCATCGCTCTTCAGGTATTCCAGGAAGGCCTTTGCCTCTTCTTCATGCTTGGAATCCCCTACAACACCTGCCGGATAGATCACCTTGTCGCAGGAGCCTTCCGGCGCTTCCGCAACGATTTTCACCTTGTCACTGGTGTAAGCGTCTGTTGCATAAACAACACCGCAGTCCACTTCGCCGGATTCCACCCAGGAAAGAACCGTACGGACATCCGTTCCGAGATTTGCCTTCTTCTCCACCTTGTCCCAGATGCCCAGATTCGTG
Organism: uncultured Lachnospiraceae bacterium; assembly: GCA_902773185.1. GTDB lineage: Bacteria > Bacillota > Clostridia > Lachnospirales > Lachnospiraceae > Eubacterium_Q. The sequence continues at coordinate 3,603 of CACYDN010000328.1, forward strand.
AAGATCGTCTTTGCATACTGTCCGGCCGGTACACTCTCCGGTTCTCCGATGCCGATCATCTTCACGGCATCACTGCCCGCATCGTTAAAGTCACTGATTCCGGAATCGCCCTCTCCGGGAACGATCAGAACAACCTTATTTTCCAAAAGATCCGTGATGGTATCCTCCTTCATCAGATTCTCATCCTTCAGCGCACTCATCTGTTTCTTTGCTGCTGAAATAAAGACATCCGCCGGTGCACCTTCTTCAATCTGTGTCTGCAGCGCACCGGAGCCGGCATAGGAGATGACAAGATCAATATCACTATGCTGCTCCTCATACATCTTTTCCAGTTCCCCACAGACATCCGTCAGGGATGCCGCCGCCAGAACGATCACTTCCTTCTTTTCACTACTGCTGCTGTTATCCGACTTTTCATCCTTTTTCTTTCCGCATGCGGATAACGCCAAAATACCACTCATTGCCATAACAAGACATAATGCTTTTCTCTTTTTCATTTTTCGAACCTTTCTTATTCCGCCAGAAAATGTCCGGATTTCCCACCATCCTTTTCCAGGAGACGGATATTGCCGATCACCATCCCCTTATCCATGGCCTTGCACATATCATAGATTGTGAGAAGCGCAACGGATACACCTGTCATCGCCTCCATCTCCGCTCCGGTTTTCCCGGTAAGCCTGACCTCGCAGACACAAATGACAGCCTTCTTCTCTTCCTCAAACCGAAAATCCACCGATACCTTATTCAGAAGAAGTGTGTGGCAGAGCGGGATCAGCTCCGGTGTCTTTTTCGCTGCCATGATACCGGCGATTCGAGCCGTTGCCAGCACATCGCCCTTCGCGGCACTTCCTTCCGTGATTGCAGTAAAAACCGCCGCATTCACAGTGATCCGGCCCTCCGCCCTCGCATACCTCGCCGTTTCCGCTTTACCTGTCACATCCACCATATTGGCCTGACCATTTTCGTTCAGATGGGTAAATCCGTCCATTTTCCGATCCTCTATCTCTTATTGTTTACGTTTTCAACTATCTTCCGGACTATCACACGGTTTCTAAATGAACTGTGTTCCGGTTTTTCGCACCAATTCATTTCCTCTTCTAAAAATGAATCGGTGTCGGGTTTTCACTTCCCGAAGGAGCAGTTGGGGAAGTGACAGACCTCGCACGAAAGACAAAGCCCGCCCTCGCCGTATTGGGAAAGATCCGCAGCGGTAAGCCGCTCCCCTGCCAAAACACGAGGAAGCACCAGATCAAAGATGGTGCGTTTCGCATACATGATGCATCCCGGAAGACCCAGGATGGGGATGGTTTTCTTCTTCGTTACCATACCTGCGGCCGCTTCTTCCCCGGCATTTTCCGCACTGCTTTCTTCCACATCATAATAAGCAAGCAGGAACATGGCGCCCGGCAAAACCGGTGCCCCGTAGCTCACGACCTCTGCGCCGGTATCCCTAATGGCGCCCGGCGTCTTATCGTCCGGATCCACACTCATCCCGCCGCTGCAGAGAACGAGATCCGCGCCCTCCATAATAAACTTCCCGATGGCTTTGGTAATCCCTTCCCGGTCATCCGGCAGGATCACCTGACCCATGCATTCCGTATCATATTCTGCCATTTTTTTCTTCAGAACCGGTCCGAAGGCATCCGGAATCCGGCCGTCCGCCACTTCATTTCCGGTCGTTACGAGTCCGTACCGGATATGCCTAAAGGGCAGGATGGAAAAAACAGGTGTATCACCGGCCACTTCCTTTGCCCGATTCATCTTTTCTTCTTCTATCACGAGCGGAATCACCCTTGTTCCGGCAATCTTATCGCCTTTTTTCACAGGAAAATCCCCGTGAACGGAAGCGATCATCATCTCTCCCAGACTGTTGATCTTTAGTAGCTTTTCCCTATCTATTTTTAAAAGCCCATCCACAGCTGCCCGGATTTCAATCTTGCCTTCACCGGGCGCCGATGCCGAAAAAGACGCATCCTCTCCCATCACAATCTGCCGCAGGATTTCCGCCGCCTCATCCTCATGAAGCATGCCTTCTGTCTTCTCCCAGACATACAGATGATTCTTTCCCACGGAAAGAAGTATCGGGATATCCTCAGCTTTCACAACATGCCCTTTTCGGAACACCGGTCCCTTTTCCACGCCCGGCAAGATGCGGGTGATATCGTGGCAGAGCACATGGCCGACAGCATCTGTTGTATTGATTAGTCTCATGTTATGTTAACCTCTTTACAAGTTTAAACTTCTCTTCAGGGTTAAAAAGATCCCCCGGATGTCCTCCGGTCCGAACACGGGACAGGGTACATTCTCAGGGGATATACAGTCGGTCACAATGCAGATGAGCGTCTTTTGATCTGCCACACTTTGGGGAAAGATTTCCTTCCGGACTACCTCGATCTTCGGATAGTCCGAATTCTTAAATCCCTCCAGGATGATGATGTCAGGCGGCTCCGGCAGTCGCTTCATCTGTTCGATCAGCGCTTCTGCCTGAAAACCGTTTTCGGAACGAAGGCGATGTTCCGGACGATCTGCCCGGAGCTGCACATCAAAAACACATCTGGTCGCCGAAGTAACCGCTGTGCAGACTGCACCGGCCTGTCTCAACCGTGCCGTATCCGTTCCTTCTTTCTCATCGATATGATCCTGTCCATCGTGCTTCAAAACGCCGACTGTATATCCTTCCCGGATAAACTCATTGATCAGCTTCTCGATGAGTCCCGTCTTGCCGCTGTTATGATAGCCGCTGACCGCAAAAACAGCAGGCAGACTGAGCGCTGCATATTCATCTCTTGTATTGATATTTCTGACAATTCTGCGGTCAAAATTTGTATGCTTCAGACTTACATACTTTATTCTGACACGGTTCAGGATTTCGATCAGCCGGTATTTTTTCTCCCGGATCAGTTCTTCGATCACGGGGAGAACGCGTTTGGAATAAATTGCGCAGAGCGGATGGATATGCTCCTCGTCGGTGATCACCCAGGCGTCATAATCCGAGGAAATGAATTCTGCCAGATACTCTGCGATTTCTCTCGTTATAAAGGGCATATCTGCCGCGCAGATAAAAACAAAGTCTTCTGTTGCATGACTGACCAGCTGGCGAATGCCTTCGATGGGGCCGATGCTGTCCGCTTCGTCATAGACAACCCGGATGCCATCCGCTTCATAGAGCCCTCTTTGGGCCGCAGAAACAAGAACCTCCGCCCTGCCCTGAAACTGGCCGGAGATTCTTCCGATCATGGTTTCGTTCTGATATTCCAGAAGCGCTTTATTCTGCCCCATGCGGGTGCTCTTGCCGCCGGCTAAGATGCCGACAGAAAAAGTTGGATGTGTCATCTTCATACTCTTTTTATCACGGTGTCACGAAGTGTTTTCTGACACCGGTATTCTAATTTGTGGCAAGTGGAGCGTGCAGTATCGATTGCGTAGGTGTCTGAAAATTCTTCTTGACACTTCTCAGTCGGTTCTAATAATTCGAACCACATCCCCTGCCTTCAGGGATGTGGCTGGCGGTACGTCGAGGTAGCTGTTGCAATCCAGAAGGTTGCTAAGGACCGAAGAGGCATGACTCTTCGCAGGAAGATACACCTTTCCGTTTACGGTGCGGGCCCGCACCATCCGGCGGAGCCGGTTTTCCTTCGGATAGTCGTCCTGCAGAACCGCATCTTCCTTTATCGGACGGAATGTGCTGCATCCCGTGAGTTTCGCTGCAATCTCCCGGAAATACAGATCAAAATTCACGATTGCCGCATAGGGGTTACCCGAAAGACTGAGGACTGGCTTTCCATCCTTCACACTGCCGATGGTGGGTGTCCCCGGCTGGATATTCACGCCGCTGAAGATTTTCTTCGCCCCGATTCTCTCAAGGACCTCCGGCAGAAGATCTTTCTTACCGACCGATACGCCGCCGGTCGTGATGATGACATCCGCTGTTTCCAGCGCATCCCCCAGCTGCGTAGCGATTTCATCCGGGTCATCCGGACAGAGTGTATGTTCTGCCGTAAAACCGGCTTCTTCCAGGCTGCATCGGAGTGTGTAGGGAATACTGCTGTATATCCTGCCCACGGGCGGGGCTTCCGATCTCTCCGGTTCGCAAAGCTCACTTCCTGTAGATAGAATCTTTACGCGAAGTTTCCGGAGAACCGGGACAGACGCGATACCCAGACTGGCCAGCACGCCGGCCTCGACTCTTCCGAGCTTCGTTCCGGCCGGAAGCACCACGCTTCCCTTCTCGATATCCTCTCCCACCTTACAATAATTCCGGTATAGCGGAATGGACTGATAGATTTCTACTTCTTCCTCGTCGTAATCGGTATCTTCCTGGCGGACTACCGCATCATAGCCTTCCGGCACAGCCGCACCGGTCATAATCCGCACAGCCGTCCCATTCTGCCCGGTCTGTAATGCCTGCAAAGAATCTCCTGCCAGAACCTCGCCGATGACCCTGAGCCGGACCGGATGCTCCGGAGAAGCTGCCGCGACATCCTCCGCCCGGACGGCATACCCGTCCATCGCGGATTTCGGAAAATGCGGTACCGGAAACGGTGCCACGACGTCCTCTGCCAAAACCCTGCCCGAGAAAGCCGAAAGGGGTGCCCACTCAACATCCCGAATCTGCCTTATTTCGGCAAGTAAATCATCTATTGCTTCTTCAACTTCCAATTTGTTAACGTTCCTTTTCATTATGAGGCCGTACACAGCGCGGAAACATGCTGATCGGGACACGCTCGCGCTCGTACATGGTGCCCTAACGGTACTAAGCTCTGTCTGCTGAAGCAGCCAATCGCTAAGTACCGAGACCATGCATGTTCCCGAGTCAGCACATTTCCACGCTGCGTACGGCCGCTATATTTTATGGTATATGCCTTAAATGCACGCAGCAAATTACAATTTCTGGATGTTTACGGCGCACACCTTGTACTCCGGTATCCGCGCATAGTCATCGAGGGCCGCATTCGTCAGTACATTGACCGGCGAATCCGGGAAATGGAAGGGCATCCAGGTCTCCCCTTCGGAAACCTTCCGGCCGACACGTGCCGTTGCCGTGATCTTTCCGCGACGGCTGCTGACACTGATCCGCTCCCCGTTCTTGATACCGAGCCGCTCGGCATCCTTATAGTTCACTTCTATGAAGCCCTCTCCTGCGATTTCCATAAGACCTGCAGACCTCGCGGTCATGGCTGCCGCGTTGTATTGATACAGGATTCGTCCCGTGGTCAGTACGAAGGGATATTCCTCATCCGGCAGCTCCTGCGAAGGTCTGTATGCCGCCGGGAACAGAAGCGCTTTGCCTCGTACGGGGCCGCCCTCATGCATGATTGCCGTACCGGTTGAATTCCGGTTCTTGCAGGGCCACTGCAGGCTTTCCCCTGCATCAAGTCTGGTAAAGTTGATGCCGGCAAAGCTCGGTGTGAGTGACGAAATCTCGTCCATGATTTCGGCCGCCGTCAGATAATCCTGCTTATAGCCCATGGCATTCATGAGGTCGATCAGGATATCCGTATCCAGCCGCATGTCACCCTCCACGGTAACCGCTGTCCGGATTCGCTGTACGCGGCGCTCCGTATTGGTAAAGGTTCCTTCTTTTTCCGCATAGCTTCTGCCCGGCAGGATCACATCCGCATATTTTGCGGTTTCCGTCATGAAAAGCTCCTGGACGACAAAGAAGTCCAGACTTTCCAATGCACGTTTGATATGCTCGGTATCCGGATCCGTCACGATGGGATCCTCTCCGCAGATATAAAGGCCTTTGATCTTTCCTTCAATGGCAGCCGGGAAAACCTCTGTTGCCTTAAGACCCGGCCGCGGGCTGAGCCTTACCCCCCAGGCAAGTTCAAATTTCTCACGGACCTCCGGATTATCCACCTTCTGGTAACCGGGATAATCCGTCGGCATTGCCCCCATATCGCAGGCACCCTGTACATTATTCTGTCCACGAAGAGGATTTACCCCGCATCCGCTCCTGCCGACCTTGCCGCAGAGGAGCGCCATATTGGACATACTCATTACGCCCTCGGTACCTGTGGAATGTTCCGTCACGCCCAGGCAGTAAATGATCGGTGCCTTTTTCGCCGTCGCATACATTCTGGCGGCTTCGACAAGCTTATCCGGATCGATGTGGCAGATTTCTCCGACCTTTTCCGGTGTATAAGACTCGACAAGAGCCTTCAGTTTTTCAAAGTCCTCAGTATACTTTTCAATATAATCATGATCGATCAGATCTTCTTCGATCATGACATGCATCATGCCGTTGGCAAAGGCCACATTCGTCCCCGGGCGAAGCTTCAGATGGATATCCGCCTGCTTTGCCAGCCCGATGGACCTGGGATCCACCACGATCAGCCGGGTTCCCCTTTCTACAGCCTGACGGATCTGCATCCCCACAACAGGATGCGCCTCCTCCGGATTGGAACCTACAAGCATAATGCAGTCCACATCATGCGTGATGTCGTAAATGGGATTCGTCATGGCACCCGAACCGAGCGTCTTCGCAAGTCCCGCTACCGTAGCGGAATGGCAGACACGGGCACAGTTATCCGTATTATTGGTACCGAAGCAGGTTCTGACCATCTTCTGTACCATGTAAATATCCTCATTGGCGGAACGGGAGCAGGCAAAGCCGGCCAGAGAATCCGGTCCGTATTCCTTTTTCAGCTCCATAAACCGCTTTGCGGTATACCGGATTGCCTCATCCCAGGTGGCCGGTTCAAATTCGCCGGTCTCCTTGTTCTTGATGAGCGGTGTTTTGATGCGGTCCGGAGAATCCACAAAGTCGAAGCTTCCGGAACGTCCCTTGACACAGAGAAGGCCATGGTTGGAGGGACCGTCTGCCGCTTCCACATCCACGATCTTATTGCCCTTTACCACAAGATAAAACTGGCAGCCTGTCGCACAATGCGGGCAGGTCGTAAGCACCTTCTTGACCTCCCAGCTGCGGTATTTTACCTGACGCTTCAGCGTAAGCGCACCAGTCGGGCAGGCAGCCACGCAGTTCCCGCAGGTTTCGCACCCGGAGGTTTTCCAGTCCGGTCCGAATGGCGCTTCCACAATATGGAATACGCCGGTTCTTCCGCTCTGCAACGCTCCATTCACCGCTGCCCTGTTGCAGACACTGATACAGCGCTGGCAATGGATGCACTTTGAGGGATCATAGGAAATATACGGATTATCCGAAAGCTTCGGCAGCTTCTTCTCAATCTTTCTCCGGGAGCCGGCATAGGGAGATTCCTGAATCTCATACCGGTTGCAGAGCTCCTGCAGCGTACATTTTCCGTTCTCCGCGCAGTTCATGCAGTCA
>CACYDN010000329.1 GCA_902773185.1 uncultured Lachnospiraceae bacterium
GCCGCTCGGTATCCGCGGTAACGGTTCCGTGGTTTATCTCGATCTTTCGGATAAGGCGCACGGCCCCCACGGTCTGGTTGCCGGTACGACAGGTTCCGGTAAATCCGAAATCATCCAGACCTATATTCTTTCGATGGCAACTCTGTTCCATCCCTATGATGTCGGTTTCATGATCATCGACTTTAAGGGTGGTGGTATGGCAAACCAGTTCCAGGATCTGCCGCACCTCATGGGTACCATCACGAATATCGACGGTCACGAGATTGACCGTTCGCTCCGATCCATCAAGGCGGAACTATTGAAACGTCAGGAAATCTTCAGTGAGGCCGGTGTCAACAATATTTCCGATTATATCCGGAAGTTCAAGCGTCACGAGGTTGAAATTCCCATGCCGCACCTTATCATGATCTGCGACGAGTTCGCCGAGCTGAAGGCGGAGTATCCCGACTTCATGAAGGAAATCGTTTCGGCGGCCCGTATCGGCCGTACCCTGGGTGTCCACCTGATCCTGGCAACCCAGAAGCCTGCCGGCGTTGTCGATAACCAGATTTGGAGTAACTCCAAATTCAAACTCTGTCTGAAGGTGCAGACCCGTGAGGACTCCAACGAAATGCTGAAGTCGCCTCTCGCTTCGGAAATCCGCGAGCCCGGCCGTGCATATTTCCAGGTTGGTAATAACGAAATCTTCGAGCTCTTCCAGTCGGCCTACAGCGGTGCCAAGGCTGCGGCCAACGTGGGCGATGAAAAGACCTTTGAACTCTTTGAGGTGAACCTCTGGGGCGGCAGGAAAAAGGTCTTCTCCAATAAGAAGAAAGGGGATGATGTGAACGAGCAGACCCAGCTCGAAGCTATCATCGAACATGTAAAGAATTATTGCGATATGGGCCATATTGCCAAGCTGAAGGGCATCTGTCTGCCGCCGCTTCCCGAAATGCTTTATATGAAGGATCTGCCCATGCAGAAGGGCGGAATCGATAGGGGCATCATGGCCAATATCGGTATCTACGATGATCCCGAGGCACAGCTGCAGGCACCGCTTACCGTGAACTTCTCCGAGAATATTTATATTGCCGGTGCGTCCCAGATGGGTAAGACAACGCTGATGCAGACCATGATCTACAATCTTATGGATGTCTATTCACCGGATGAGGTCAATATCTATATCATTGACTGCGGCAACATGGCGCTGAAGGTGTTTGAGGAGGCCCGTCAGGTGGGCGGCGTGGTTCTTGCTTCGGAAGAAGAGAAGCTGACCAACCTCTTCAAAATGCTCCTTTCCATCGTAGATCAGAGAAAAGAGACCTTCTCCATGAAGGGATTGGGTACGTTCAAGGCTTACATTGAAGCCGGCTTCAAGGATATGCCCCAGATCATCCTCTTCCTGGATAATATTGCCGTATTTAAGGAACAGTATCCGGAATACTTTGATACGATCCTCAGCCTGTCCCGTGAGGGCAGCGGTGTGGGTATCAACTTCGTGGTATCCGGTACGCAGGCCAATTCCTTCGGTTTCAAGGCACTGGCCAACTACAGTACGAGACTGGCTCTTGTCTGCACGGAAAAAGGAGAGTATTCCAATTTCTTCTCCCGCTGCCGCATAGAGCCGGCAGAGCTTCCGGGTCGCGGTCTCTGCGAGATCGACAAGCAGATCAAGGAATTCCATACAGCGCTCGCGTTTACCGGTGAGAAGGAAATCGAGCGTGTGGAGAATATGAGAAAGTTCATCCGGGAGAATGCTGCGAAGTACGGAAGCCGGCGGGCAAGACCCATTCCGGTTGTACCGAAGCTCATCCTCGAGGAAATTACGAGAAAGAACCAGCCGGAGCTGTATCAGGATCCTTCGAAGATGCCTTACGGCGTGAACTTCGACGATATCAGCTACAGATATCTGGATTTCAGTGCCCAGACTATGGTCACCGTTTCCGGCGGCGAGGGCAAGGGCAAGAACAATTTTGCAAAGCTCATTATGAATCACCTTTGCAAGAATATCTTCAATTACAATTCGCATGTGTACCTGTTCGACAGCGACGAGGAGCGGCTTGGCATGTACAAGGAAAAGCGGATCGTAAAGAAGTATACCAGCGATACATCTGAATTCCTGCCTTTGATCGATGAATTCATGAACGAAGTCGTGAAACGGCAGGAGAAGATTACCATGGAAGGCAAGAACAATGTGGACTGGGCAAAGTTGCCGCAGCTCGTTCTCATTCTCAATACACCTGTTGCCATGGCGGAACTGAACAAGAAAAAAGACTACGGCACAAAGCTGGCCGGCGTCGTGAAAAACTGCAAAAAGATGAAAATCAGTATTTTCCTGACGCATGTGGACAACGCCACCATCGCTCTATCCTCCAATGATCTGTTGAAGGTGGTGAAGGAAACAAAGTCAGCGGTTGTATTTGAAGAAATTGAAAGCATTAAGCTGATCGATCTTTCGGTGAAGCAGATCAAGGCTTATTCCAAGGCGCTCAGTCAGGGCGATGCCTTCGAATTTGCCGGCAACAGTATCTATCGGATCAAGACCTTCCTGGCGGAAGATATCCTGAGTTAGTACACCGGTTTCTAATTATATATGCTTTTTGGTTCGTCTGCCGGGCGGCCGGAAAACTGTGCAGAATTTTTCAAAACTCGGGTGTTATGATGCTATACAGAAGAAACATGTGAACTTTCTGAGGAAAGGAGAAAAGTACAAGATGGCTGTAGAGAGATTAAATACCGATGCGTTTCTGGACGTGATGACTGCAATGGATGAGGCAATTTCGGAGTTTTCTACCGTTCGTGACAGCGTGGAAAGAAGCACGGAATCGCTTCTGAGCAACTGGGACGGACAGGCAAAGAGCTCCTTTGAGGATGCCTGGGATACGCTGAAGCTGTATATGTCCAATGAAAACGATATGCTCGAAGTAATGAAGGAAGATCTCGAATCTATCCGCACGGCATACATGGATTGGGATGATTCAATGGCTTCCACGATTGAAGGAGAATAATTCTTCAATGAGGGTATAAGAATGGAGGATAGAAAATGAGCAGATTAGGAAGAATCGCGTCTCTGAAAGGTGTCAGAGGACGTGTAGATAACGGAGGATGGACTGTTTCCCGTCTGAATAACATTTTAGATGATATCGCAGATGATCTGAATAATGCGGTAAAGTCTTCCCAGCTGAGTGTTTCCGATGGAGACTTCACGGGAAAAAAAGATACGGATCCTGACAGTGACCGTTACATTCAGGCATCCAGAAATGCCATCAGCGACGAGATTGATGCGTGTGTAGATGCTGATACACAGGATGCGCTGAGAGTTGTTCACGATCTTTTCGGTCATTAGGAGGTTTAGATCATGGCGGAACTTTCTGTTAATTTTAATCGATTGGACAACGTGATCGACAGCCTTAGGGATGCGGAAAGCTACTATAACGATCGGATCGATCATTTGACCGATTGCAGGGATGATATCAATGGAATCACCAATGAGTTTGGTTACCTTTCCTCTGCATCCTTTCAGCTTTCCCAGAAGATCTCCCAGTTAGAGGATGATCTTGCGGATATCACGACCTTCCGTCAGAGGGTTGAGGATTTCCGGGATACGGCCAATGATGAAGAGTCCGGGCTTGCATCCAGACTGTATGAAGATTCCAACGATTTCATGCATGATATGGGTATTACGCCGGAGTATGAGAAGAGTGCTCTGGAGAGGTTTGCTGAGGGCTTTATCGAGGGTGTTACAGCCATTTACGATGCAGTTGTTGATTTCAGCGCAAGTGTTGTGGAATGGTTCGAGGAGCATCCGATCGTAGCACAGATCCTTGTGGTCGTGGGTGAAGTGCTGATTGCTGCCGCAGCAATTGCGCTCTTTGTAATATCTCTTCCGGCAAGTGGTGTTCTGGCGGTACTTGCTGCAATAGGAGCCGGTTGGGCTGCGTTCAAAGCTTGTACGGATTTGGTTTGTGATACAGCTGCTCTTTGTGCTTATATTGATGGCGATGAAGAAACCGGCGATTTCCTTGCTGAGTATGATGCGCGTGATCTTTTCCATGATTCCGGTGAGTTGATCGGTAATGGTTTGAATGAGATTACAGGGGCGGACTTTTTTGACGATGCCTTTAGCTTGTACGGAGATATCGTATATACCGAATTAGATATTGTAGGTATAGTCGGAGGTCTTACTTCGTTGAATCCGCAGAGTATATCGTCAGCTGAAGCTATTTGGACAGGTGTAAGCGGACTGGGTCACTTTATTACGGATATTCCAACGGATGGTATTGGTTCTACCGGAAATCTGATCAATTCCGCGTTGGACATTGGCTTGGGACTTCATGGCAGCAGCATTTCTACCACAATAAAGGATACAAAAGATTTGTTCCAGAATATTCCGGATGTTTTCTCGGATATTGCATTTTCGTTAAATGATGTTGGTATCATTTCGGATACGACATTTGGCGATATTGAAGAAGCTTTGGATATAGAAAAATCTTTCTTCGGTTTTAAGAATGTGGAGATGAATGCGGCGCTCTTTACCGGTATTGCCATATCGCCGATCGTTGTGCCGACGGTTGCCGTACCGAGCATTGCACCGATATTGATTTCTATTCACTAAGTAAATAATCATTCTGCAGGCAGTCAGCCTGCCTGCGGAATCTGTCATTGTGATAAAAGGGTATAAATAATACGGAACTTATTAAGGGGGTACATATGGACGCTACAGAGAGAGAATTACGGGTAAAAGAACTTCTTCAGCAGGGTGAGGCACTTGCGGGTACCGAAAACTATGAAGAGGCTATGAAGAAATTTGACGAAGCAGAGCAGATCGATCCGGAGAATACTCGGGTCTACATCTCCAAGGCTATCATCTATGTGGCACAGCAGAACTTTGCTGCGGCAGAAGAGCAGATCAGCCGTGGTCTGATCCTGGATGATAAGAATGGTGTTCTGTATTTCCATCGCGGAAACATCAACTTCTATCAGCAGAAGTTTGATGAGGCAAAGCTGGACTTTGAACGTGCCATTGATCTGGGACACGAAACAAAGCTTGCCTGCTTCCAGCTGGCTACACTTTACAACTATCTCAGAGATTTTGAGAATGCGCTGTATTATTACAATAAGACACTGCAGAAGGATCCCTTCTATGAGCGTGCGCTTCTGAAGAAGGTTGAAGTGCTTCTCCGGCTGTCCAGAAACAATGAAGCCTATGTTGCGGCAAATGACTTCATCGACAAGAAACCCGAATTTTTCGAGGGCTACCATTATAAATTTATCTCTCTTATGGCACTTGGCAACCTGGAGGAAGCTAAGCTGGTACTGGATAAGGCAATCGAGCGTTTCCCGAATGATCTCGGTTTCAAGTATGACCTCATGATGTACTTTGATACCGTAGGTGATTTTCAAAATGCTCTCCTGGTAATTGAAACGTACTTCGAATCCGATCCGGTTCGGTTCCGCAGAGTAAAAGCGGACAAAGCAAGGCTTCTTTACAAGATGAGAGATTTTGAACGGGCAGAGGCTGCAGCGGTTGAAGTCCTGAATATTGAATTCAGTGCTGAAATGGCTTATTACGTAATGCTTTCCCGTCTGGCGGCAGCGGATTTCCAGAATGCTGTGAAATATGCGCAGATGATCAAGGAACAGAATAACGTAACGGATAAGGAACCGTATTACGCAGCTTACTACTACGAGGCACTGGCTTACATGAAGGCCGGCGATGCGGAAAGAGCCAAAACTGCGTTTGAAGAAGCACAGAAGGTTCTCCGGATGGCTACAATCGAGGATCCGGGCCGCATGAACCTTTACATTTACAGAGCACTCTGCTACAAGGCAGTGGGCGATAATGAAAGAGCCATTGAGATGACTGATTATGTGATCAGTCTGACAAAGGGTGAGTTTAAGGAAGCTTACTATATCCGCGGTATGATCTACAAGGATATGGGTGAAATGGAGAAGGCGCAGGCTGACTTTGCCATTGTTACAGAGTCCGGTTCGCCGCTTCAGAACTTTATTGTCTGATAAGGAGGACGATCGATCATGTCAAATATGAACTTTGAGATTGAGCTGAGTAAGCTCAGCTCCTGCTTAACCACATACCAGAGCGAGCTGGAGAATCTGACAAATATCTTTAACACACTGAAGAGCGGCATTGAGACACTGCGGGATTCCGAGTGGCGTTCCTCAGCCAGTACACAGTTCTTTTCTCTGTATGACAACCGCTGGTCCCAGAACATGGAAGGACAGCTGCAGATTATGGAGGAAATGGTAACGCTTCTTCAGGATGCAAAGGATACCTACGACCGTATCGATGAAGCGGCCGCAGATGTAAAGGTTCCGTAAGCAGAAAGTCAATAACACGAAATCAGAGCTGGTTTGCGAAAAGGTGGTTCTATCTTTTTGCGTCAGCTCTGAAGGTGTTTTCGGACATTTTCGGGATTCGATATATATGCTTTGAAAGGTTGGGGAAGAACGGTTTATATCGAAAATGATCAATGAACGTACTGTATTTATGAAGAGAAGGAGGTTGGGAAATGGGTTTGAATATTCAAGTCGATTATGAAGCGATATATGAGATCACCACGCAGATTTTGAATCATAATAATAATTTGGAAGGTCAGTTTCATGGAATGACATCTCAATTGAATGATGTCTTTATGACCTGGCAGGGGCAAACTGCGAGCGATATGGAACAAATATATCATTCGGAGGTCGAAAGTCGTTTGGGGCAGTTATGCGATCTGGTGAACGAAAACATTCAATCGTTAAAGGAAATAACCGGTAAAATGGTTGAACTGGATCGGTTATTCTCCAGAATATTCAGTAATTGACATAGCATCCGGGTGTAGGAGGTAAGATTTATGGCAGATAGTATCAGATATATAGGCCCTGAGTTGGCTGAGGCGGCAGCGTACTTCCGCAGAAGTATAGATTTCGTAAACGATGAGTGGTCGGAAATGACTGTGAATGTCGGACAATTGGAGGAAGAATGGCAAGGGGAAGCCGCAACAGCTTTTTTTAATAGTTATAGCCAGATAGATACGCTTAAGGACCGGGTTGTGGAAACGATTACTTGGATAGCAGACACTCTGGATATGGTAAGACGGGAGATGGAGGCTATTGATGAGGAGATTGCGAGTGCAATTCCGGATTCGCTTGGTTAAGGAATAGAAGGGGGTATGAAATGAGTCGTTTTGTAGATATGGATTATGATGAAGTACTCAGTATTTCGCAGCAGCTTCTCAATAAGAAGAATGAGTTAGAGACTGTCGTCAACAAAATGAGTCAGGCGCTGATGGAGCTGGTGACGGAATGGAGCGGAGATGCTTCTGATGCAATGGAAGCAAGGTACCAATCCTCTGTGCAACCGACGTTTAATACTTTATGTCAACTGATAGAGGATAGAATTACGACATTGCAGAAGGTGGCAAAATCTATTAAGGCGATTGATGAATTTTTGGCAAGGACGTTTCCGGAATGATCATGTTGATTGACCGGATTTGAAGGAGGGTAGATAGATGGCGGATATTATTATTAGATATGAGGCTTTTGGGCAAGCTATTAATGCTTTTCGCGAAGCACAATATGAAATAAATGATATTTGGCAAGCAATGAATACCAGTGCGAATGCGTTGGAGGGTGTATGGAAGGGAGAGGCTGCTACGGCCTTTTTCGATTCTTTTTACGGATTGGATAGTGATATGACAACCTCGAAGAATGAAATAAGCAGAATCATATCCGAATTAGAGACTACACGGCAGACATTCGAGGAGGCTGATGAAGCGATTGCTGCAGAACTGGGATAGAAGTAAATGCATAGCTTGAATAGCAGCAGGTATTATTGTTTTAGAAAACAAAGGCCGGAAAAGGAAAACTTCCGGAATAGACCAGAATAAATAAGGGGGTTCGAGATGAGCGATATAATTAGAGTCGAATATGAAGATGTGAATGCGATTGCGTCCAGAATGGTTGAAAAGACGGAGGAGATGATGTATGCCATGGAAAGACTGCGGAATGCTATTGACAGAACCACAGATGTATGGGTGGGGGAAGCCTCTGATGCTATGCGGGCATATTTTGAATCGGCTGTTGTACCTGTCTTTACGCAGATAAATGATCTTATCATGGACAAGATTGAAAGTCTCAGAATGGCGACCGATACGCTGATGGATACGGATGAATCACTGTCCAGAATTTTCTAAGTAATATGGGAATGTTTTTTGGGTGATGGATTGGTAAGGTACGAATAACGGGAGGATAAAATGGGAAGAATATATTATAACAACGAAGAAATGGCTCAATTGGTTGCGGAACACGAATTGGTTAATAATATGATAGAGGAAACTTGGAACGAGCTTCTTTCTGATGTAAACACATTGGAGGGTGCTTGGGAAGGAGAAGCGGCAAGGGCATTTTATGAGGATTTTTACAGTATGGAGAATCCCATGCGAAAAATCCTTGAAATGTTAGAGCAGGAAGCCAAGGCTATCGAGAATATACGCCAGCAGATGCTCGAATATGATGCTATGACAGCAGCACAGATCTCGTCAATCTAGTATAACGATTCTTAAATAACTGGACCGAATGCTTGCCTGCTTTCCCGAATAGCACAGCGCCAAAAGCCTCGCTGTAGCCC
>CACYDN010000330.1 GCA_902773185.1 uncultured Lachnospiraceae bacterium
CTGCAGTCTGTCCGAACGCCCTATTTTATATTACGCCATGAATTCGTTATTCTCCATTTATCGTAGAAATCACTTCTCTGATTCTCCGGCACATGCTTTTGCCAAACAAACAAGATAGCGTTTACTTATCCCATTCACAAATGATAACGTGCGCATCTTTATAAGCATCCTTCAAAAAGCTACCATCGTTCCATTTTCCCTCTGAAAATTCATCATAAAACATCGCATAATCTTCTATGCCATCCTGATCATTCGGTTCATTATCTTCCCAATTGACAAAACTGCTCTCTTCCGGACCATTCCACTTCCATGTTCCCTCCTCTGCCGAGTCAGAGTAACCGAAATAGGCGCCTTCATAACCACCTTCCAAAAAAAGTTTCGTCAAATAGTCATTTTCTTCCTTCGATGAGATAACTGCCATATAACCGCCAAGGTTCTCGCAGTATTTCACACCCTCTTCCCAGGTACTGATGTCATTTGTTACAATAAACTCATACCGGTGACCGGTAAAGCCATCATCCGCCACGACTTCCTGATGACCTGCTCCCCCCGCATCGGAAGATGCCTTCAGAAGAATGTATTCCCGGACACAATGTATGCTTTCATTCCTGGTCGACTCACTTTCTCCATCCCATATTGTTCCGCTGATCTGCTTTTCTTCATCAACAACCAGTCCGCCATCCTTGTAGGAGAAGCTCATGGAGAATGTTTCGGTTGTATCGGTTCCGTCCACCTGATTGATGGATGTTAACGTGCCCTGCACACTACTGATTCCGTTTTCTCCGAGTTCAAAAGTATACTTTCCCGAATAATCATCCGAATCCACTAATCTGGCATCTCCTACTCCATCGGGAAGCTTCACAGAATAACGGTACGGAGCCGCATCCCATTCCGTTCTTTCAAAGGGCGTATGTATACCATGTATATTCGCAGTTATTGTATTTCCGTTGACATCATAGGTAAATCTTTTTCCCGCGTATTCACTATGTGGTTTCTTTTCTCCGGAAAAATATGTCTCTGCAAAAACCCCAATGGAATAATCCAGCCGTCCCTCAGCTGTATATCCGGAGCAGGTTTGAACGGAATACGGTAAGCCATCTATAAGATGATCCGGATCCGCTGTATCCAAAGCGACATCTTTTATGCGGCCGGATTCATCGTAGGTTTCCATCATATCTATACCGACAACTCCCGGGAAGCAATTTGAATAGACAAAGTAACCTTTATTTGTATCAGAAAACATAACACCTCTTGGCATGCCCAGATTCTCAACCACATCTTTATTCTCGGATTCAATATTCCCGGAAACATACGGCAATAATGCAGGTTGGAACCGATCCCCATCGTAAGGATCGAGTATTTCGTTTATACTAACCGGCGCCGAATAGGAAAGGTTCTGAAACGCATAATCATTCATATCATCGGGAACATTTTTTACAGTAAGCTTCTTCTGATCCGGATCATAAGAATAATCAAATTCATATGTCTTTCCTCCAACCGTAATCGTTTCATGCTGCAGAAGATATACATCCTTCCCTTGTGCAAATCCATCATACGGACCTATCGGATTCGTATTTGCCGTTTCTGTCTTACTCTCTGTCGAACTTTCTGTCGAAGTATTAAGTCCTTCCTCCGTTGTGACATTTACACTTTCGTCCTCGGTTGGAAGATTCCCACTCCCATCCTCTGTATCTGCGATGATTGCCGAAACGGTGGTCGCCTCAGCCTGCTCCTTTTCGTCATCCTTCACAACGTTATAGGTCACGAGACCCGCAGTTGTCAGCACGGTAGCCGTTGTCACCGCTATCGTTGCTTTTCCGGCAGCGGTTTTGAAGAAGGTGCCGCCGGCTTTTTTCGCTGCACTGCCGCCGGTCTTACCTGCCACGCGTCCGGCACCGGTCTTCGGTCCGTTGCCGCCCGCCTGATTCAAAGCATGCAACGGATCAGCCTGTCCCCCGCCTGCCTGATGCGCCACATTGGGACTCGCACCACCATCCGCCCGGATATTCCTCAGGGCAGAAACATGGGCCTCATTCGGCGAACCGCCTCCGGCCAGATTCGGCGAACCGGCATTTTTCACATTTGCCACATTTGGAGATATCCCGGGCGCTGCATCGTGGAGATTCCCCACATTCACATTTCCATTCGGAAGATGCGCACCAATCGGCGGAACCGGTA
>CACYDN010000331.1 GCA_902773185.1 uncultured Lachnospiraceae bacterium
CTTGGCATGACCGGCTTTGAAAAGAGATTTCCGGAAGGAACGCTTGTGGCCGGAGTCGATGAGGTGGGGCGTGGCCCGCTGGCAGGCCCGATTCTTTGTGCGGCCGTGATTCTGCCGGAGGGACTGCTTCTTCCTTACTGCAACGATTCCAAGCAGGTGAAGGAGCCGCTTCGCGAAAAGCTGTACGATTATATTCTCGAGCATGCAGTTGCTGTAGGCATCGGTATGCGTTCACCGGAGATGATTGATTCGGACGGGATATCCAAAGCGGATAACGATGCCATGCGGGATGCTGTCCGGAATCTTTCCGAGCAGCCCGGTGCGGTGCTGGTCGATGCATTTCCGATTAAAGGCCTGGATATTCCGCAGAAAGCCATTATTAAGGGCGATACGCTTTCCGTTTCCATTGCCGCAGCCAGTATTGTGGCAAAGGTAACAAGGGACAGAATGATGGTTGAGTACGATAAAGAATATCCGGAATACGGCTTCGCACAGCATAAAGGCTATGGAACGAGGCAGCATATGGATGCCATCCGTGAGTTCGGTCCGTGTCCCATCCACCGAAAGAGCTTTATCCCGGAGGGCTTGTTGTAATCATAGAATGTCGCGTTTTTGCTTCGCGTCAAGTGCGAAGTGATCGCAATCGATGACTGGGAACATCAAAAGGAGAATTGGTGAATAAAAGGCAATTAGGAACAGAAAAGGAAAGCCTGGCGGCCGAATATCTGGAGGAACAGGGGATACGGGTTCTGGACAGAAATTTCCGTACAAGATTTGGGGAGATTGACCTTGTTGCACGTGACGGCGATGAATTCGTTTTTGTTGAAGTGAAATACCGGGCGGGAACAAACAGCGGAGATCCTGCGGAAGCGGTCGGTACGAAAAAGCAGGCAGTCATTCGAAAAACAGCTCTTACGTATCTGAAATCAAAAGGCGTCAATCCTACGGAAGCTTTGATCCGTTTTGATGTCGTATCGATCCTTGGAAAAACAATCCGGCATTATAAAAATGCTTTTTAGCTTACTCTTTACAGGGATATTAAAATCCGTTACAATAAACTATTGATGCAATACCGGTGACCGGGTGAGGATAGCAATGTTAATCAGAAACAGAATCACCCAAGAATGGCGGTTCTAAGCGGTTACGAATACGATAAGAACCGGAGGAATAAATATGACAAAACATGTAGCGGCTATTGTCGGAAGGCCGAATGTGGGAAAATCCACATTATTTAATACACTCTGCGGAGAAAAAATATCGATCGTGCAGGATACGCCCGGCGTAACCCGTGACAGGATCTATGCCGACTGTGAGTGGCGAAATCAGAAGTTTACCCTTGTGGATACAGGCGGTATCGATCCGGAGTCCGAGGATGTTCTCCTCCGGAGCATGCGCGAGCAGGCGGAGATTGCCATCGAGACGGCGGATGTGATCATCTTTGTGACGGATGTTCGGAGTGGACTTACCGCATCCGATCAGCTTGTGGCGGATATGCTCAGAAAGAGCGCAAAGCCTGTTGTTCTCTGCGTTAATAAAGTCGATCACTTTGAAAAATTTCAGTCCTACGTCTATGAGTTCTATCAGCTCGGAATCGGCGACCCCGTTCCGGTATCGGCATCCGGCCGGACCGGTCTCGGCGACCTTCTGGATGCTGTTTTCGAACACTTTCAGGAGCTTCCCGAAGCGGATGAAGAGGAAGAGGTGACCAGAGTTGCCGTGATCGGGAAACCGAACGTAGGAAAATCCTCTCTGATCAATAAGCTTCTGGGCGAGGAACGGCTGATTGTTTCCGATATAGCCGGCACGACCAGAGATGCGGTCGATACAAAGCTCAGACGGAACGGCAAGGATTATGTCTTTATCGATACGGCGGGCCTCCGGCGGAAGAGTAAGATCAAAGATGAAATTGAGCGCTACAGCATTATCCGTACGGTTGCCGCTGTGGAACGGGCGGATATCTGCGTTCTTCTGATCGATGCATCCGAAGGCATTACGGACCAGGATACCAAGATTGCCGGTATCGCGCATGAACGCGGTAAGGGCATGATCGTCCTGGTGAATAAGTGGGATCTTGTCGAAAAAGAGACCAATACCATGAAGCGTGTGGAAAAGGAAATCCGCACGAAGCTGGCGTTTATGAATTATGCGGAGATGCTCTTTGTTTCCGCAGTGACCGGACAGCGGCTTCCCAAGCTGTTCCAGCTGATCGATATGGTGGAAGGATACCATACGCTCCGCATTCAGACCGGTGTTCTGAATGAAATTCTGACGGAAGCGGTAGCGGAAAATGAACCGCCTACCGATAAGGGCAAACGACTCCGGGTTTACTACGGTACCCAGGTCAGCGTCAGACCGCCGACATTCGTTCTGTTTGTGAATAATAAGGAACTGGCGCATTTTTCCTATGTGCGCTATCTGGAGAATCGAATCCGTGAGGCGTTCTTATTCCGTGGAACGCCTGTCCGCATCATCATCAGAGAAAGGAAGAAGGAAAATTGACATATCTGTATCGGATCCTTTGCCTTTTGGGCGGCTATATCTGCGGTCTTTTGGAGACCGGTGTATTATATGGAAAAATGAAGGGTGTCGACATCCGGAAGTCCGGCAGCGGCAATACCGGAACGACCAATGCGCTTCGTGTTTTGGGCCCCAAGGCCGGTCTTATCGTATTCTTAGGGGATTTTCTGAAATCCTTTATCCCCTGTCTTGTTGTCCGGTTTATTTTCAAGAGTGATTACCCGGATTCCTTCCTGTTATATGTTCTTTATACAGGCTTTGGCGCGGTTCTGGGACATGTTTTCCCCTTCTACCTGAAGTTTAAGGGTGGAAAGGGTGTGGCGACCATTGCCGGTACCATCGTGGGGCTTCTGATTCCGAAGATGATCCTGATCCTTCTGGTTCTCTTTGTGATCGTGGTGGCTTTAACCAAATATGTATCTCTGGGATCCATCCTTTTGATGGTGGAATTCCTTACGCTTTATATCATCTTTGCTTTTCAGGGGTGGCTCTGCTTTGATCCGGATGTGAATTCCTCCTATAAGGCAATGATTGAAAGTATTGTCATAGCAGCGCTTTTTGCCCTGCTTTCCATTGCGCGGCATAAGACCAACATCAGACGTCTTTTGAATCATGAAGAAAACAAACTGCATTTTAAACATTCAGAGGAGGCGAAATCGTGAAAACAGTTATCCTTGGTGCGGGAAGCTGGGGCATTGCTCTGGCGAAGCTTTTAACAGAGAATAAACATGAAGTAACGGTATGGTCAATCGATCCCGAAGAGGTTTCCATGCTGAAGACCTACGGCGAGCAGAAGGCGAAGCTCCCAGGGGTGATCCTGCCGGGTACCGTTGAATATACGACGGATATGAGTGCAGCTCTCAAGGATAAGGAGCTGGTGGTTCTGGCTGTTCCGTCGCCGTTTATCCGCAGCACTGCGAAGGAGGCGGCTCCTTATATTGCGGACGGAACCATCTGTGTTTGTGTGGCAAAGGGCATTGAGGAAAGCTCCCTGAAGCTTCTGAATGAAGTAATCGAGGAAGAAATCCCCGGTGCGGATGTGGCTGTCCTTTCCGGACCGAGCCATGCGGAAGAGGTTGGAAAGCTGATGCCGACCACCGTTGTTGTCGGGGCTCGGACGAAGAAGACTGCGGAAATCATCCAGGATGTATTTATGACGGATTTCTTCCGGGTATACATCAGCCCGGATATGACCGGAATTGAGCTGGGTGCGGCACTCAAAAACGTGATCGCGCTTGCAGCCGGCATCGCAGACGGCCTCGGATGCGGCGATAACACAAAGGCGGCACTTATCACCAGAGGTATGTATGAAATCCGTTCGCTGGCAACCTGTATGGGCGGACATCCGGAGACGCTTTCCGGCCTTTCCGGTATCGGAGACCTGATCGTAACCTGTGCATCCATCCACAGCCGGAACAGAAAAGCCGGTTTCCTTATGGGACAGGGCAGGACGATGCAGGAAGCAATGGATGAGGTGCATATGGTCGTTGAGGGTGTATATTCCGCAAAGGCTGCACTTTTACTTGCAAAGAAATATAATGTGGAAATGCCTATCGTCGAGATTGTGAATCGGATCCTTTTTGAGGATTATCCGGCAAAGGATGCGCTGCATGAGCTTCTGACCAGAGATAAGAAGAGTGAAGTGGCATCTCTGGACTGGGCGTAGGATTTGATCACGTAAACGACGTATACTTTTCTGCGCAAATAATTGAATGTGTTGATGAAAATAATATGGAATCTGCTTGCTTTGCAGCAGTATTCCGGAAATGATGAAAAAGGCAAATGAATAAACCTGATGTAAAGATTGAAGGCTTTGAGGGGCCTCTGGACCTCCTGCTTCATCTGATTGAAAAGAACAAATATAATATTTTTGATATCCCTATCGTAGAGATCACGGAACAGTATCTTGGCTATCTGGAGCATATGACGGAAGTGGAAGCGGATCTTCTGAGTGACTTTCTCGTCATGGCCTCCACCCTCATTGCCATCAAGACCCGGATGCTCCTGCCGAAGGAGGAGAAGGAGGAAGAGGATGAGGATGATCCGAGAGCGGAACTGGTAAAGAGCCTCATCGAGTACAAAATGTACAAATATGCGGCCATTGAGCTGAAGGATATGGAGCTGGATGCCGGTCATGTGATGTTCAAGAAGGAAACCATCCCGAAGGAAGTCAAGCAATACCGGGAAGAGGTCGATCCGGCGGATCTGATCCGGGAATCGAATGTCACCATGGCGAAGCTGCATGAGCTCTTCCAGACGCTTCTCCGGCGCGAAGCAGACCGTGTGGACCCGGTGAGAAGCCGGTTTGGCACGATCACGCGGGACGAAATCAGGCTGGAGGACAGAATGGTTGAAATCCGGTCGGAAATCCGCGGGCTGAAGAGTATTCGTTTTCGGACACTCCTAACCAGAAAAAAAGGAAAGATGAATCTGATCGTTTCCTTCCTGGCCATTCTGGAGCTGATGAAAACAGGTGTGATTGCCATCCGGCAGGAAGAACGGTTCGGCGAGATCATGATTGATTCGCTGGAGGGATAGAGGAATAAAAATGGAAAAGACAGAAATGATGGCAGCCCTTGAGGCAATGCTTTTCTCTGTGGGAGATGCGGTTGAGGAAAAGGATCTGATCCAGGCGCTCAGTCCGGAAGAGGCAGAGGATAAAGAATATCAAAATCAGGTGAAGGAAGCAATTGATGC
>CACYDN010000332.1 GCA_902773185.1 uncultured Lachnospiraceae bacterium
CCCGAGGATACCCTGTATCGTCTGGTTACCCTTGCCGATGTCGAAGAAATCGTGGAAACGGATATTGTAAATCATACGGTTGTTTACCGTCTGCTTTATGTGGATCCCTCCAGCGGCGAAAAGGTAAGACGTCAGGAGGATATCAATTTCTACAAGAAACAACGCCGTGTCGCTCTTCACAGCTGCGGCGAGATCAATCCGGAAGAGATTGATGAGGCACTTGGTGCGGGCGCATTCCAGGGCCTTACAAAGGCACTTTCCATGACCCCGCAAGAGGTCATTGACGAGGTACTGGCATCCGGTATCCGCGGACGTGGCGGTGCCGGCTTCCCCTCCGGAAGAAAATGGCAGTTTGCCCGTAACGTGGAAAGTGATGAAAAATATGTTGTCTGCAACGGTGACGAAGGTGATCCGGGTGCGTTCATGGATCGTAGTATCCTCGAAGGAAATCCGCTGGCCGTCATCGAAGGTATGATGATCGCCGGCTATGCAATCGGCGCATCGGAAGGCTATTTCTATGTACGTGCGGAATATCCGATTGCCGTACAGAGACTTCGGAATGCCATCAAACAGGCAAGAGAGGCAGGCCTTCTGGGCAAGAATATCCTTGGCACAGACTTCTCTTTTGACTGCCACCTCCGGCTTGGTGCGGGTGCTTTCGTCTGCGGCGAGGAGACAGCGCTTCTGAATTCCATTGAAGGAAAGCGGGGCATGCCCCGTCCCCGTCCGCCATTCCCGGCTGTGAAGGGTCTTTGGGAAAAGCCGACCATCATCAATAACGTAGAGACTCTGGCATGCATTCCCTTCATCATGAGAGAAGGCGCATCGGAATTTGCCAAGGTTGGTACGGAAAAATCCAAGGGTACCAAGGTATTTGCCCTCGGTGGAAAAGTTAACAATGTCGGCCTTGTAGAGGTTCCCATGGGAACAACGCTCCGCGAATTGATCTACGATATCGGCGGCGGCATCCCCAATGGCAAGAAGTTCAAGGCTATCCAGACCGGCGGTCCTTCCGGCGGATGTCTGACCGAGGAATTCCTGGATGAACCCATCGATTTCGATAACCTCGTTGCGAAGGGATCTATGATGGGCTCCGGCGGTGCCATCGTTATGGATGAAGATAACTGTATGGTTGACGTGGCGAAGTTCTACATGGAATTCATCTGCGATGAATCCTGCGGTAAGTGTTCTCCCTGCCGGATCGGTACCAAGCGCATGCTTGAGATTCTGACAAGAATCACAGAGGGCAGAGGCACCATGAAGGATCTGGATGAACTGGAGACACTGGCACAGACCGTGAAGACCAATTCGCTCTGTGCACTGGGTCAGACGGCGGCCAATCCGGTTACCTCAACGCTGGCTCATTTCCGGGATGAATACATAGCGCATATCCGTGACAAGAAGTGTCCGGCACATGTCTGCAAGAACCTCATGGAATATGTGATCGATAAGGATAAGTGCGTGGGCTGCGGACTCTGCTCCAGAGGCTGCCCGGTGAACGCTATCCTCAAAACGAATTACACACCTGAAGGCCATAAGCTGCCTTCCTACACCATTGACACCGCGAAATGTATCAAGTGCGGCGCCTGCATCAGTACCTGCCGCATGAGAGCAATTTCCAAGCAGTGATGGAGGGAGGAGAAAACTATGGCTAAGATCAATATCAAAATCGAAGGCATTCCCTACGAAGTAGAGGAAGGCATGACTATACTGGAGGCAGCAAAGGCGTGCGGCTATGAAATCCCGTCACTCTGTGCCTTCAATCACGGCGAGTGCAATCTGGGCTCCTGCCGAGTGTGTCTGGTAGAGGCTACCGGTGCGAGAGGACTGGTTGCCAGCTGTGTATATCCTGTTTCGGAAGGAATGGAAATCCGGATTTCTTCTCCGGCTGCCGTAAAGGCGCGTCGGGACAGCGTGGAGCTCCTTCTTTCCAATCACAGTAAGAACTGCCAGCAGTGTGAGAAAAATGAATACTGCGAGCTTCTGCATGTAGCGAAGCTTACCGGCGCAAGGGATGATGCCTTTGCCGGTACCCACAGCAAAACCTATCTGGACGAGCTGGCACCCGGTCTTGTCAGAGATACTTCCAAGTGTATCCTCTGCGGCCGTTGCGTGGCACGTTGCCAGAATGCCCACGGCATGGGAATCCTGGGCTTTGAAAACCGTGGTTTCAATACGATCGTTTCCCCGGCTGAGAACCGCAGCTTTGCCGATTCGCCCTGTATTCAGTGCGGTCAGTGTGTAAATGTCTGCCCGACAGGCGCTTTGATGGAGCATTCCGAAATCGGTCGTGTGGATGAGGCAATGAAGTCCGGCAAGCATGTGATCGTGCAGGTTGCTCCGGCTGTTCGTGCCGCACTCGGCGAGGAGTTCGGATATCCGGTCGGCACACCGGTTACCGGCAAAATGATCGCCGCCCTCCGGCGTCTTGGTTTTGAAAAGGTATATGATGTGAATTTCGGTGCCGACCTCACCATTATGGAAGAGGGAACCGAGCTTCTTGACCGTCTGAGAAATAAAGGTACTCTGCCGATGATCACATCCTGCTCACCGGGCTGGGTAAACTATGCGGAGTATAATTACGCAGACCTTCTGCCGCATCTTTCCTCCTGCAAATCGCCTCATGAAATGCAGGGCGCCATCATCAAGTCCTACTGGGCTGAGGAAAAGGGCATCAATCCGAAGGATATCTTCGTGGTATCTGTTATGCCCTGTGTAGCGAAGAAATTCGAACGGCAGAGAGATCAGCTGAAGGTGAATGGCCTTCCGGATGTGGATGCCGTGATCACGACACGTGAGCTTGCAAAGATGATCAAGCGAAGCGGTATCATGTTTACCCGTCTTCCGGAGGAAGAGTGGGATCCGGATATCATGGGTGACTACTCCGGTGCCGGTGTCATCTTCGGTGTGACCGGTGGTGTTATGGAAGCGGCTCTTCGTACGGTTTACTTTAAGCTGACCGGAAAAGAGCATGATGCTATTGCATTTGAAGAGGTGCGTGGCCATGATGCGGGTATCCGCGAGGCATCCCTCGATATCAACGGAACGGTTGTGAATGTAGCGATCGCGTCCGGCATGAAGTCCGCTAAGGTTCTTCTGGATGAAATCCGGGAAGGAAAGTCCAAGTATCAGTTCATCGAGATCATGGGCTGCCCGGGCGGCTGCATCAACGGTGGCGGCCAGCCGTATGTACGGCCCTGCTTCCTGCCGAACGAGGACGATGATATCCTGGATACCTACAAGGAGAAGAGAGCAAATGCTCTTTACAGCGAGGATGAGAGGCAGGCGGTTCGCCAGTCCCATAACAATCCGCAGATCAAGGAGCTTTACGAGAAATACCTCGGCAAGCCCAATTCCCATAAGGCACATGAACTCCTGCATACAACCTATGCAGGCCGGGAAGGGTTTAACTAAAGGGCAGTAATAGAGCAGCCTTCGGTGGTGAACCGGAGGCTGTTTTTTTACTGTTATATATGTGTATTTTATGGTACAATCTTACCGGAGTGTTTTCAGGATGAAGAACGTCAGAATAAAGAATCAATTTGATTATGGAATATGAACCTGTTCGAGGGATTCGAAATCATATGCTAATGTGAAAATCTCTTTAGGCTCAGGATACTTCATGGATATTAGGAAGGAAACGAACTATATGGCAAATGTATCGGATGTGCGCGGGGCGGAGCCGATGGAAAACAGCCGTGAAAAAACAATCATCAAAACCAGTATCATCGGTATTGTTGCCAATGTGCTTCTTGCTGCGTTCAAGGCGGTGATCGGTCTTTTGACAAACTCGATTGCCATCGTTCTGGATGCGGTCAACAATATTTCGGATGCGGGCAGCTCCCTGATCACAATTGTCGGTACAAAGCTTGCGGGGAGAAAACCGGATAAGAAGCATCCGTTTGGGTATGGACGGATTGAGTATCTGAGCGCCATGATCATCTCGGTCATTGTATTATACGCCGGCGTTACATCGTTTGTGGAATCCGTGAAGCAGATCATTCATCCGGAGGAGCCTTCGTATAATGCCGTCTCGCTTATTATTGTAGGCGTTGCGGTGGTGGTAAAGATCATTCTGGGACGTTACGTCAAAAGTGTGGGCGTAAGGGTAAAATCGGATTCGCTGATCAACTCCGGAGAGGATGCCACCCTGGATTCTGTTATATCTGCCTCAACGCTTGTTGCGGCCGGGATTTTTATTGCATGTGATGTATCACTGGAGGCCTGGCTCGGCGCAATCATTTCCGTCGTGATCATCAAATCCGGTATCGAAATGCTAAAGGATACCATATCGCAGATCCTCGGGGAACGAAACGATGTCGAGCTGGCAAAGGCGATTCGTCAGACTGTCATGAGCTTTGAAGGCGTGCAGGGCGCATACGATCTGGTTTTAAACAACTATGGGCCGGATAATTGGAACGGATCCATTCATATCGAGGTACCGGATACTTATTCTGCGGCAAGGCTGGATCAGCTGCTCAGGGATATTACCATGAAGGTGATGCAGGAGCATCATGTTATATTGACGGCAATTGGTGTTTATTCCGTAAATACACAGGATGAGGAAGTTATCGAGATACAAAAGCAGATCCGGGAAATTGTTTTTTCACATGAATATGTGAAACAGATGCATGGCTTCTATCTGATCAAGGAGCAGAAAACGATTCGGTTTGATGTGGTAATCAGCTTTGATGCAGGAAATCGTGAAACCGTTTTCTGCGAGGTATTGGATGATGTGCGGAAGGCATTTCCCGACTATCATCTGCAGGTGATCATGGATACGGATTTCGCAGAGGAGTAGAGGGACGAGTGTGTTTTTCAAGGGAACGGAATCCCTGAAGATTTCGGCAGACTCTTACAGAAGACTACGTTGAACATGATACGACGCGCAATCCCCTCTGCTTTAGCTGAGGGGAGTGTCATCATGAGTATAAAGCAGGAAAAGAATAAAATCCGGATAGAAATAGTAAATGCATAAAGGGAGGATAAAAGGTTATGAAAAATCGGAAACCGGTTAAAAAAACCGCAATACTGGCTATGAGTATGGCTCTCGCTCTGGGTGCGGCCGCTTGTGGAAAGAAAGAGAAGAGTACGGAGGCACAGACAGAGAGTGCGTCCGGCAACGCATCCGAAAGCACAGCCGATCGGGAAACCATGTACCAGGTATCGCTATTGCAGGGGCTGACCTTCGGGGATTACTACGGCAGTGTGACGGTGGAAGAACTTAAGAAACACGGGGATATTGGACTGGGAACTTTTGAAGGACTGAACGGAGAAATGATTGTTCTGGAAGGAACCGTGTATCGGGCAGCCGGTGACGGAAGTGTCGAGGTTGTTCCGGATGCAGAGAAGATTCCGTTTTCAAATGTAACCTTCCTGGATACGGATGAAAAACAGGAAATAGCAAATCACGTGGACTTTAATTCGCTGATCGAGGAATTAAACGCAAAGGTTGAGACTCTGGGAACCAACAGGTTTTATATGATTCGGATCGACGGCACATTCTCGGAAATGAATGTTAGGAGTGAACTGGCGCAGAAGGAACCCTATGAGCCGCTTGCGAAGGTGCTGGAGCATGACCAGACATTTTTCGATTATCAGGATATCGAAGGAACCGTGGTTGGTCTGTACTGCCCGCCGTATATGAGTCAGCTGAACGCAACCGGCTGGCATCTGCATTTCATCTCATCGGACAGGTCAAAGGGAGGACATATTCTCGGTCTGAAGACAGACAAGGCGACCATCACCTGGGATTATACGGATGGTTTTGAAATGGAACTGCCGGAGGATAAGATGTTTAAAGAGTTTGACCTGACGGTGGATCAGTCCGAGGATATCGAGAAAGTGGAGAAGAAGGTAGATAAGGAAGAACCTGAAAATACGGAAGAACAGAAAGAAGAAAAATAAGAGATAAAAGCAGAATAATTGAGACGGAAAATAGGAGACAGATAAATAAAATGAAAAAACAGTGACAAAAATAAGGCAGAGGAATAAGCGGTAGAAAAGAAGATACAGATAATCGGAGACCGAAAAACAAATTGACACGTGTGATGGAAGAGGCACTTCAATGGAGCAATATACATATTTTGCAAAGTTCTATGACCGCATGATGGAGAATATCCCCTATGAGGCGTGGGAGCAATATCTGCTCATGATCATGTTTCGGTATGGGGTGAAACCGGGCGCCAAGATTGCCGAACTCGGATGCGGAACCGGTGTCATGACCGGGCTCCTTCATGAGGGTGGATTTCGGATGACCGGCGTGGATCTGTCGGCGGAGATGCTGAAGATAGCACGACGGAATGATATGAATCTTGTGACAAACGGCAGGGAGTACAGGCAGGGTAGAAAACTGCATGTGTCGAGGAAGAGGTATAAGGCGCATCCGAACTCGCCAAGTAGTAACACATCGTTGAATGATTCTTCTATCCGGTATGTGCAGATGGATATGCGGAATCTTTCGCTTCCGGATCGGCAGGATGTGATCATCAGTATCTGTGACAGCATGAACTATCTCATCACCGATGAGGACTTATATCTTACGCTCCGGGCGGCGAAGGAGAATCTTGTGCCGGGCGGTTTAGTCATCTTTGATCTGAAAACGGAGTATTTCTTCAGGTATGTACTGGATGGAAAAACCTGGCGCGGGCGGCATCGGGATTTTTCCTATGTGTGGCGGAACCGGTATGA
>CACYDN010000333.1 GCA_902773185.1 uncultured Lachnospiraceae bacterium
GGACGCACCCAAAAGGGCGAGAAAATCGGAAATCCGGTTACCGTCTTTCATATAGATCACCTGATCCGGGCTGCGGGAAAGCGTTTTGGGGTTCATATCCAGATCCTGCAGGATTTCCGCAGCAAACCCGGCCTGCTTTTCTGTACGAAGACGGATTTCGAGCTGATAGGATTTCTCGGGACTTCCGACCGCACCGGCCGCTAAGAAGAGGCCCCGAAGAAAGGCTTTCTTACAGCATCCCTTTTCCGTCAGCATCCCATCGGGAGAAAAGTATTTCTCCTCCTGCCTGAGTTTCAGGCGAAGGAGAAGATCCTCCCGCAGATGAGAATCCCGAATCCGGACGACCGCACGTCCCCGTTCATCCGTTTCTTCGATCAGCATTTCCGGCAGCCGTTCCGGATAATCCTTTCCCAGAAGGGAGTGGACATGACGAACAAAATAAGCTGTGATATTGCTGTTCTCCGAACGGAAGGAAACGGAACCGTCGTCACTGACCCGGCCGCGCCCCGTCATCATGCCGGCAGCGGCAGCCAGACGGCAATGAACCGCCCGGTCCATATTCTCCATCAGTTCCTCTTTTACATCGGATGAAAAGGACATCAGTCCTCCCCTTTCACAAAACTGTCATTCCGGATATCCCTGTGATAACAGATCACGGAATACGGAAGCTCCTTCAGCTTTTCGCTCAGCGCATTCGCAACGGTTACCGAACGATGTCTGCCTCCGGTACAGCCGATTGCAACCACCAGCTGATGTCTGGCCTCTTTCACATATTGCGGAAGCAGGAACCGGACAAGATCCGCCAGCTTTTCAAGAAAGGCCGGGCCTTCCTCCCCCTGCATCACATAGTCCTGAACCTCTTTGTCATTTCCGGTCTTTTTCCGGAGTTCCTGAACATAATACGGATTGGGCAGAAAACGCACATCAAAGACCATGTCCGCATCCCGCGGAATACCGAATTTATATCCAAAGGACATAACGTTAACAATCAGATTGGAATAGGTCGCCGCACTCCTTATCACCCGTTCGACCTCCAGCTTCAGATCACGGGTCAAAAGATTCGACGTATCGATCGTATAATCCGCCAGCTGCTTCAGGAAATTCACTCGTTCTCTTTCCACAGAGATTCCATCAATCAATCTTTTTCCTCTGGCCAAAGGATGCTCACGCCGGGTTTCCTTATATCGTCTTACCAGAGCATCGTCCGAAGCTTCCAGGAAAAGAATCTCGTAGTGGAACTTATCCTCGCGAAGTTTTTCCAGAACAGACCGGAGTTCCTCCAAAGCCGCACCGTTCCGGATATCGATACCGATAGCGACATTATCGTGTGTAAAATGGGAATCCCGGGAAATATTGGCAAACGCCTCGATCATAAGAACCGGCAGATTATCCACGCAGAAAAAGCCGGAATCTTCCAATGTATTCAGTGCGGTGGATATGCCGGCACCGCTCATGCCGGTTACGATCAGGAATCTCATATTTTTCCTCTTCCGATAGTTGAGTCTGTTTTCTATATGCTGTCAATAAAACGTTCAAATTACGGTATTCCGGGAAAGCCTTATTCAAAATCACCGATCAGCTGCACTTCTGTTTCCAGCGTTACACCAAACTGCCTATGAACCTCATCCTGTACCAGACGGATCAGGTTATATATATCTCCGGCCGTCCCGTGTTCCTTATTCAGGATGAACCCGCAATGCTTTTCGGATACACAGGCACCGCCCACCGTTTTTCCGGCAAGACCGGCATCCATGATCAGCTTGCCGGCAAAGTACCCTTCCGGCCGCTTAAAAGTGGACCCCGCACTGGGATATTCCAAAGGCTGCTTTTCTCTTCTTCTTTTCGCAAGCTCCTGCATTTCCGCAGCGATTGTCTCGCAGTCGCCGTTTTCCAGCTCGAAGGCCGCTCCCAGAACAATCATGTTCTCATCCATACAAAGAGAATGCCTGTAACCGAACTGCATTTCATCTTTTTCGATTTTCGTAAATTCGCCGTTGCGGAGAACATCGGCATACAGAAAATGATCGGCAATCTCCCCGCCGTAGGCACCGGCATTCATCATCACCGCGCCGCCCACGGTTCCCGGAATCCCGGAAAGCGGAACAAGCCCGGAAAGGCTGTTTTTCATGGCAAAATTGGCCAACGTGGAAAGCTTTGCTCCCGCTTCGGCATA
>CACYDN010000334.1 GCA_902773185.1 uncultured Lachnospiraceae bacterium
AGTTGCGTACTTGCCTTCCTTCGCCATCAGCTGTGCGGATGCACCTGCGGAACGAACCAGCTGGCCGCCCTTGCCCGGTACAAGCTCAACATTATGTACTTCGGTACCAACAGGGATTGCGGAAAGCGGAAGTGCGTTTCCCGGCTTGATTTCCGCATTCTCACCACTGACAAGTGTTTCGCCGATCTTCAGGCCGTTCGGTGCGAGGATGTATCTCTTCTCACCGTCTGCATAAACCAGAAGTGCAATGTTTGCTGTTCTGTTCGGATCATACTCGATCGTAGCAACCTTTGCGGGAATCTCATCTTTATTTCTTTTGAAATCGATGATTCTGTACTTCTGTCTGTTACCGCCGCCCTGATGACGAACAGTGATCTTACCCTGATTATTTCTTCCGGCATGCTTCTTCTTGGAAACAAGCAGAGACTTTTCAGGCGTATCTGTCGTGATGACATCAAAATCCAGACCTGTCATGTTTCTTCTGGATGGTGTATACGCGTTATATACTTTAATACCCATTATGTTCTCCTTTCGATATAAGGACGATTTCGCGCTTCCGTATCACGCTTCACGGATGCGTCTTATCCTTAAAAGATGTTTTTACAGTCCTTCGAACAGCTCGATGTCAGCACTGTCAACCGTAAGCTGAACATATGCCTTCTTGGTCTTTGCTGTCTTGCCGAAGGTCATTCCGCGACGCTTTGTTTTGCCGTCCATGTTGATTACGTTTACGCTCTTAACCTTAGCGCCGTCAAACATCTTTTCTACAGCTTCCTTGATCTGCGTCTTGGTTGCAGCCGGATGTACAAGAAATGTATATTTCTTTTCTGCCATGGCATTCATACTCTTCTCTGTGAGCACCGGCTTTAAGATAACGTCATAATATTTCAGATCTGCCATTATGCATATACCTCCTCAATCGCTTTCACTGCGTCCACGGTGATCACCAGAGCATCATGCTTCAGGATATCGTAAACATTGATTTCTTCTCTGGTAGCAGTATCTGCATCCGGAATGTTCCGAGCAGAAAGAACCAGGTTTGTGTTAACTTCCTTTGTAACAACAAAGGGGCTCTCTGCTTTCAGATTCTGCATGATTTTTACAAACTCAGCTGTCTTCGGTGCATCCATATTGAATGCATCCACAACGATGAGCTTGCCGTCCTTCACCTTGGATGAAAGAGCGGAGAACAGAGCGATCTGCTTCTCTCTCTTATTCATCTTCTGAGAATAATCTCTCGGCTTCGGCGCGAATACAACGCCACCGCCTGTCCACTGGGGAGCACGGATGGAACCCTGACGTGCATGACCGGTTCCCTTCTGTCTCCAGGGCTTTCTTCCACCGCCGCTAACCTCTGAACGGGTCTTGGCACTCTGTGTGCCCTGACGGCAGTTTGCCAGGTGAGCAACTACAGCCTTGTGTACGACTGTCTCATTCACCTCAGCACCGAATATATTATCGGAAAGGTCAATCTTGTCGACTTCCTCTCCCATGGTGTTAAACACTGCTAAAGTAGCCATTATTTAGATCCTCCTTCCGTAAAAGTTACTTTCCGGCTTTTACCGTCTCTTTAACGATCACAAGTGACTTCTTGGGTCCCGGAACAGCACCTCTTACCAGAATCACATTATTCTCAGCATCCACACGGACAACTCTGAGGTTCTGAACAGTTACCTGAACTGCACCCTTGTGGCCGGCCATCTTCTTACCTTTTCTTACACGGCCCGGTGTTGTTGCAGAACCGTTGGAACCTGCATGACGATGGTATTTGGAACCATGGCCGGACGGACCGGAATGCATTCCCCATCTCTTGATACCGCCTGCATAGCCCTTACCTTTGGACTTTGCGGTAACATCTACCATATCGCCTTCTGCAAAGATGTCAGCCTTGATCACAGTCTCACCGGCCTTGTACTCGGAAACATCCTCAAAACGGAACTCTTTTACAAATGCCTTCGGGGTCTCGCCGACTTTCTTGGCATGGCCTGTCTCAGCCTTTGTTGCACCGTGAGGATTCCGGATGATTTTCTTGCCGGAACCATCTCTGGTAACGATCTTTTCCTTTTTCTCTTCGAAACCTACCTGAACAGCATCATAACCGTCATTCTCTTCGGTCTTCACCTGAAGCACGCTGCAAGGGCCTGCCTTCAGAACCGTTACCGGAATGAGTACGCCGTTCTCGTCGAAGACCTGTGTCATACCGACTTTCTCTGCGAGTATTGCTTTCTTCATTATTTTTCCTCCTAGATTCATAGCGGATTACCCGGTTGGGCAATCATACGATTTGACTTCGCGTATAAACGACTCGCGAAGTTTATACCATCTTCATGTCGATGTAAACACCGGCCGAGATATCCATCCGACGAAGCTGATCGATCGTCTTCTGTGTGGGCGCGATGATATCGATGAGTCTCTTGTGTGTTCTCTGCTCGAACTGCTCACGGGAATCCTTATACTTGTGAACAGCTCTGAGGATGGTTACCTTTTCGACCTTGGTGGGCATGGGTACCGGTCCGCTGACCTTAACTCCGGTTTCCCGAGCCGCATCAATGATCTCCTGTGCTGCATGATCGATCAGATTGTGATCATACGCCTTCAGTGTGATTCTCATAACTTGCTTTGCCATAAAAAAAGCCGCCTCCTTTTCGCACTTTTTGATGAGTACGACAAGCGGTGACTGTACAACTCTCCCGTGTGTGTCGCGATTTTTACACAGGGAAAACCTTGACCACACGTCATCTCTGACTTTTGTCAGATGGTTATTTTGTACAGTGACCTCGTCGTCAGTTTCTCTGAACTTGACATTCGCTCCACGAAATTACCTGCTAAACCGCAGCAGCAACCTCCGCTTCTACGCTATCAACGTCACAGCAAGGGCTATTATACACGAGAGATCATAAAAATGCAAGCACTTTTTTTGTTTTTATCTCTCGCCGGTATTTTTACCCGAACGCTTCCTTTATATATCAATTTCTGTGATAATGCAATATCTTTTTAATTTATTCTCCATCCTGCCCGCATTTTCTCATCCCGGCCGCATGGCGACTTGACATTACTCTCCTCTTCGTTCATACTGTTTCACGGAATACAAAACATATACAGGAGTTTATCATGATCCTAGGTTGTCAGAGCATATCAAAATCCTTTGGAGAAAATGTTGTTCTCCGGGATATATCCTTTCATA
Source organism: uncultured Lachnospiraceae bacterium (assembly GCA_902773185.1). Taxonomy (GTDB): domain Bacteria; phylum Bacillota; class Clostridia; order Lachnospirales; family Lachnospiraceae; genus Eubacterium_Q. The sequence goes on from CACYDN010000334.1 coordinate 3,185, forward strand.
TAGAAGAAAAAGAAAAAGCTGCCATCGTCGGGGTGAACGGTGCAGGAAAAACAACCCTGCTCCGGATCATCACCGGAGAAAGCGAAGCCGACACCGGAACCGTTGCCCTTTCAAAAGGGGTTAGAATCGGTTGTCTGTCCCAGCAAAATGCTTTAAATGAAACAGATACCATCGATGCGTCCCTCCGCAGCGCCAAACAATATGTGATCGATATGGCCGCACGGATCCGGCAGCTCGAAAAAAACATGAAAGATTCTACAGGTGAAGAACTGGAAGGAGTCCTTGAGGAATACCACCGTCTTACCGTTTCCTATGAACAGGAAAACGGATTCATGGTGGAGAGCGAGATCACCGGTGTATTAAAAGGACTCGGATTTGCCGAAGAGGACCGGACGAGAAAGATTTCCACTCTTTCCGGCGGCCAGAAGATGCGGGTTGCCTTAGGCCGGCTTCTTCTCACACATCCCGATCTTCTTCTTTTGGATGAACCGACCAACCATCTGGATCTGATCTCCGTCCGTTGGCTGGAGGGATATATTTCTTCCTATCCGGGTGCCGTAATTGTTGTCAGTCACGACCGAACCTTTATTGACCGGACAACATCTCTTATTATTGAGATTGACCAGGGCAAAAGCACCATGTTCCGTGGAAACTATTCCCACTACAGAGCCGAGAAAACCAAACAACGCGAAGCCATGCAGCATGCCTGGTTAAAACAGCAGCAGGAAATCAAACATTCCGAAGAAGTGATCGCCAAACTGAAGCAGTTTAATCGGGAAAAGTCCATCCGGAGAGCGGAAAGCCGTGAAAAAATGCTTCAGCGTATGGATGTCATGGAAAAACCTACGGATACACAAACCGATATGCGTTTGGAACTGACTCCGGTCACGGAATCCGGCGAAGATGTTCTTCTTTGCCGGGACCTCAAAAAAGCATTCGGTGATCACGTTCTTTTCTCCGATCTGAGTCTTGATCTTAAACGCGGCGAACACGCAGCTCTGATCGGTGCAAACGGTACGGGAAAAACTACATTATTAAAAATGATAGCACGCAAATTATCGAAAGATGAGGGAACCGTAACTCTTGGTGCACGCGTCCGGATCGGATACTTTGATCAGGAACATCAGGATCTTTCTCCGGAAAAAACACTTTTTGACGAGCTTTCCGACAGTTTTCCGGATATGACCCAGACAAAGCTCAGAAATACACTTGCCGCCTTCCTTTTTACCGGTGACGATGTATTTAAAAAAATATCGGATTTATCCGGTGGGGAACAGGGCCGTTTATCTCTGGCCAAACTGATGCTCTCCCCCGCAAACTTCCTGATTCTGGACGAACCGACCAACCATCTGGATCTTCCTTCCAGAGAAATTCTGGAGGAAGCGCTGAAAAACTATACCGGTACCATCCTGATGGTCAGTCACGACAGATATTTTATCAATCAGACAGCCAACAGAATTTTGGAACTTCGGGACACCTGTCTTACCGACTACAAAGGTACCTATAATGAATATGAAGAAAACCGGGACGAACTCTTCCGTCTGCAGCATGGCGAAAACTGCCCGGATTCCGGAAGCGCCACCCGCGAAGAAACAAAGATATCCGCTTCCAAAGATGCTTACCTGAAAAACAAAGCCGATGCTGCAAAAGAAAGAAAAAGGCTGAACGATCTGAAGAAAACGGAAGAAACAATTGAAAAATTGGAAAACCGTCTTTCGGAAATCGATCAGGAAATGGCTCTACCGGAAAACATATCCAATGCAGAAGCCCTGACAAAACTTTCCGAGGAAGCCGCAGAAAAAAACGCCGAATTGGAACAGCTTTATGCTCTCTGGGAGGAGCTTTCCATATAAACCACTGATTCCTCACACCGCATTTGAATAACAAATTCACTTTACACCACATCTGTTTAATAGATGCTTTGTCAAAGCGAAAACACAACAAAAAAGCGCCATCGGCGCTTTTTTCCTGTTCAGTCAATACTTCATACATACGAGAATTCAGACATACGACAAACATTCTTTTGGGATAAGCCCTCGACCTATTAGTACACCTCAGCTGAATGTATTACTACACTTACA
>CACYDN010000335.1 GCA_902773185.1 uncultured Lachnospiraceae bacterium
AGGCGAGAACCATCCGTATTCCGGTACATATGGTTGAGACCATCAACAAGCTGACCCGCGTATCCCGGTCACTCCTGCAGGAGCTGGGCCGTGAACCCACCCCGGAGGAGATTGCAGAGGAAATGGATATCTCCGTAGAGCGTGTGCGTGAGATTCAGAAGATTTCTCAGGAACCGGTATCTCTGGAAACACCGATCGGTGAAGAGGAAGACAGCCATTTGGGCGATTTCCTGCCGGACGATGATGTACCCGCACCGGCTGAGGCCGCGGCTTCCATGATTCTGAAGGAGCAGATCAATGAGGTTTTGGATACCCTGACGGAAAGAGAACAGAAGGTTCTTCGGCTCCGGTTCGGTCTGGATGACGGCCACGCAAGAACATTGGAAGAGGTTGGTAAGACCTTCAATGTAACGCGTGAGCGTATCCGTCAGATCGAGGCAAAGGCGCTTCGGAAGCTGAAGAAGCCCAGCCGTGCAAACAAGCTGAGAGAATTCCTCGAGTAATTGTTTCATTTTTGGTAATTATATGCATGAAATAGAAAAAGTACTCTCGCCGAGACTCCGGGTGATTCTGGATATGGTTCCGGCGGACAGGGATGTGGCCGATATCGGCTGTGACCATGCGTACCTCGCAATCGCTCTTTCGGAGGCGAATCCCGAAAGAAGAGTTTTTGCCATGGATGTGCGGAAGGGACCGCTGGAGAGAGCACGGGAAAATGTAAAAAAGTATGAGGCGGAGGCTTCTGTCGAGCTTCGGCTTTCCGACGGCTTTGCGGCGCTTCGTCCCGGGGAGACCGGGGCGGCAGTTCTCGCCGGAATGGGTGGGCCGCTGATGGAAAAACTCCTTCTGGCGGGAGAAAAACTCTTTGCTGAGGGATATACGCTTATTCTTTCGCCGCAGTCGGAGCCGGAAAGTGTGCGGGGCTTTCTTGCAGAGCATGGTTTTGTGATCGAAAGGGAAGCCATTGTTACGGAAGAAGGAAAGTTCTATCCCGTAATTCTGGCCGTGAAGGATACAGATCATCCGGTGAGTGAGGAACCGCTTTTGCGTGTGCACCTTCGCTACGGAGAAAAGCTTCTCATGAATCCCGATCCGCTGGTGGACCGGTTTTTGGAGAAGGAAGAGGCTGAAATCCGGGGGCTTTTGCAGAAGCTGGGGGCTTCGGCGGAATGCGGCGGAATTCCGGCAAAAGAGGGGGCCGGAGATTCATTGGAGCAAGTATCGGCCGAAGGGGTGAAACGGCGGATCCTTGAGCTTCAGCAGGAGCTGCAGGACGTTTTACTGGCGAAAGAGCTGCGAGGTGTTTCCGGCAGGAAAATTGATAGTGGCGAGCATATCTCTTAGCAGAGTATGGCAGTCAGCTGTGTTGTATCGAACGAAGAATAATAAAGTAGAATTTGGGGAATCATATTGGGGGGATAACATATGGATGACAGAATCAGAGTTAAGGTGATCACACCCGAAGAAGAGCAGGAAATGACAGTCATGTCCGGCACAACCATGGCCGAACTGATCCGTCTTGCCTATCCGGATAAACGGAGATGGTATCCTGCTGTTTTTCATGAGGAAAAGGTGAAGGAACTCAGTGACCGGATTACGGAAAGCAGTGAGGTGGAGCTAATCCCGGTGGACTCCGTGATCGGCTTTGACATGTATAAGCGCAGCCTGATCTTCCTGACCATTAAGGCCTATCATGATATCATGGAGGAATCGCAGGGGAACCACCTCATCAGCATCATGTATTCTCTCGGCAGGGGCTTTTTCGCCAAGCCGAAGGATGATGTGCATTTGACACAGGAGATCATTGATCGGATCAAGGCCAGAATGCGGGAACTTAGTGAAAAGGATGTGCCTTTTGAGAAGCGCACGGTACGTACCTCGGATGTGGTTCAGGAGTTTGAGCGCCGCGGCTTTAAGAATAAGGCGCAGCTCATGCGTTACCGCAGGGCATCCCGGGCGAATCTCTACAGCCTGGAGGGCTTATCCGACTACTTTTACGGTTATCTTATGCCGTCGGCGGGGTATATCTCCGAGTTTGACCTCGTTCCCTACGATGATGGCTTTGTGATCTGTGTTCCGAACCGGGCAACCATGAAAACGGAACCCTACCATGCTCCGGAGAAGCTTTACCGCGAACTTAGGCGTGGTGAGGATTGGGGCAGCTCTCTCGGCATTGAGGGCGTAGGAGAACTGAATGACCGGATCAGTGCGGGGCGGCAGAATGAAATTATTCTGATGCAGGAAGCGCTGATGGAAAAGCAGATCGCGGATATTGCGGAGACCATCCGCAAGGAGAATAAGAAGGTCGTGCTGATTGCCGGCCCATCCTCCTCCGGAAAAACAACGTTTTCACGCCGGCTCAGCATTCAGCTGATGGCGGTTGGTATGAAACCGCATGCCATTGAAATGGATAATTTCTTTGTGGAGCGGAAGGATAATCCGAAGAACCCGGACGGTTCTTATGATTTTGAATGTCTGGAGGCGGTGGATCTGGACCTTTTCGGCAATACCATGGAGAAACTTCTGACGGGTGAACGCACGGAACTGCCGACCTTCGATTTCCAGGTCGGACAGAAAAAATATAAGGGGGATTTTCTTCAGATGGGATCGGAGGATGTTCTGATCGTGGAGGGAATCCATGCTCTGAATCCGGCTTCCTCGGAGAGGCTTCCGAAGGACAGCATTTTTAAGATTTATATCAGCGCTCTCACACAGCTGAATCTGGATGAGCATAACAGAATATCCACCTCGGATACTCGGCTTCTCCGCCGGATGGTGCGGGATGCAAGAACCCGCGGTCACAGTCCAACAGATACAATCCGGATGTGGGAGGGCGTACGCCGCGGCGAAGAGAAGAACATCTTTCCCTTCCAGGAGGAAGCGGATGTTATGTTCAACTCGGCGCTTCTGTATGAGCTTTCCGCGCTCAAGATTTATGTGGAGCCGCTGCTTTACCGGGTTGAACCGGGGACGAAGGAGTTCTTTGAGGCAAAGCGACTTCTGAAGTTCCTGGATTATTTCCTTGGCATTGATGCGGAGATGGTTCCGCGGAACAGTCTGCTACGCGAATTCATTGGCGGAGGTTGCTTCTGACATAATTGGTCCTTTTTGAAAATCATAAAGAAAAGCTCCACGGGCAAAATACTGCCTGTGGAGCTTTTCTTTAAGCGGTATGGAATTGTTCCCGATAGATCCGCTTTACAGAAAAAAACTGAGTCGGACGATAAGCCGGGTTATGTCGTTGGGTGATCATCTATCTAGACGCCGGATTACTCCGGCGCTCAAGCGACCTACCATGAGCCGTCGGACGGGCCGCCCATGACTCGAACTTGGTCTTGCTTCGGGTGGGGTTTACACTGCCCCGTCTGTTACCAGCCGGGCGGTGAGCTCTTACCTCGCCATTTCACCCTTACCGGCCGAAGCCGGCGGTGTATTTTCTGTTGCACTTTCCTTAGAGTCGCCTCCACCGGACGTTATCCGGCACCCTGCCCTGTGAAGCCCGGACTTTCCTCACCCGGTACCCCACGCAGCTGCTTTCCCGTCACCTTTTTTCTCCCTGACTTAATACGTCAGACAAGAACAGCAAAGTATCAAAAGTAGGAAAACCTCTGCGTGGGGCACCGGCCGCGACCACCTGTCCGGCTCAGCTCCGATATTATAGCATAGAATAAAAATAATGGCTATAAGTTTTGTTGCACTTTTGTTATACTTGAAGTGGTATGATTTGTCTGTGGTTTTCAGGAATCTATAAGAATGGTCGAAAGCAAAATAACGTAGTAAATTTATGCGGATCTTTTGTCTGTGAGTGTTTTCTGAGACTGATATAGTAAAGTGAAATGAAAAGCATTATATGATAAAGCAAAATATAGAATGAATAGAATGTCTATTTCGGGAGGAAAATACCATGTACGGAGCAATGCTGGGAGATATTATCGGAGAACCCTATGAATTTGATATGGGAACGAAGAGCAAGGAGTTTCAGCTTTTTTCGAAGGGAGCCAGTTATACGGATGATTCGCTTCTTTCTGTTGCTGTTGCGGAAGCATTGCTGGACGCAAAAGACAGGGAAGATCTAAAAGCGATGCCCCCCGCAGATGCGGATAAAGAAATCGAGAAGATGATTACAAGGTCCATCCGGAAATGGGCGCATGATCCGAGGTATAAGCACATTACCGCCGAGTTTGGAGGCATGTTCCAGGAGTGGCTGGAATCCAGCAATCCCAAGCCATATAACAGCTTTGGAAATGGCTCTGCCATGCGTGTGAGCGCGGCCGGCTGGCTGTATGATACCCTGGAGGA
>CACYDN010000336.1 GCA_902773185.1 uncultured Lachnospiraceae bacterium
CGTTACACGATATGAACGCGTTTTTCAAAGAATTTTCGGGGTTGTCATCGTTATAAAATTGTTAAGGTTCTGTGTGTTTCTGTTCTGTCTCAGCGACAGCTTTCATATAATACCTCTTTCGTGATTAAAAGTCAACCCCTTTTTTGAATTTTTTTTATTTTTTTTATTTGGCCCAAAATTCTGGGGGAAACCATCGCATTTACGTAAACTCCATCCTCCCGGAAATCCTCTGAAAGAATTTCTCCTTCCCTGCGGATAAGCTCCCTGATTTCCATATCGGAATAGGATAAAACAATTTCTAAGGGCACCCTTTCTTCCCGGAAAAGCTCCTGCAGTTTTCCGGGAAGTTTATCGAGTCCTTCTCCCGATCGGGCCGATACACGAAGGACACCGTCCGCCCTCGGATCGCCCATTCCTTCCTCCTCCGGAAGCAGATCCGTCTTATTAAATAAAGTGAGAACCTTTTTTCCGTTGATGCCGAGTCCGTCGAGGGTATGATAGACGGTACGCATCTCTTCTTCTCTGTCGGGAGATGATGCATCCACCACGTGGATCAGAATATCCGCATATGCCGCTTCCTCCAATGTACTCCGGAAAGCTTTGATCAGATGATGCGGCAGCTTCCGGATAAACCCAACCGTATCCGTCAGAAGGAGCTTTTCACCCTCGGGCAAAGTATAGGCACGGGTTGCCGTATCCAGTGTGGCAAACAGCTGATCTGCCGAGAGTACACCGGAACCCGTCAGTCTGTTCAATAACGTAGATTTCCCTGCATTGGTATAACCGACGATGGCAGCATGATGAAGCCCCGTCTTCTCTCTTCTTCCTCGCACTTCTTTCCGATGTGCTTCCACATCCTGAAGATCCCTTTTCAGTTTGGCAATCCGACTCCGGATGAGGCGTCTGTCCTGCTCCAGCTTTTTCTCACCGGGTCCGCGTGTACCGATGCCGCCGCCCTGACGGGAGAGATCCTTTCCCTTCCCTGTAAGGCGGGATACCGAATACTCCAGCTCCGCGAGTTCAACCTGGATCATGCTCTCCCTTGTCCCCGCATGCCGCGCAAAAATATCCAGAATCACCATCGTTCTGTCGATGACACGCATCCCACTGACCTTCGCAAGACCATACATCTGCCCGGGAGAAAGCTCATCATCCGTCAGGATGGCATCCGCTCCCAGTGACGCGGCAATCTGACCGATCTGAGCCGCTTTTCCGCTTCCCACATAGGTTACGGGATCCGGATGGGGAAGAATCTGGATCATCCTGCCGACAGCCTCCGCTTCGGCCGTTTCCGCGAGCCGCTCCAGTTCATCCAGAAGACGTTCCGCCTCTTCCGTACGGCCGCTTTCCGCGACCGCTACCAAAAACACTTTTTCCTTTTCTTTTTCCGTACTGATCATTTTCTGAAAATACCTTTTGACCCTGCTTCCCTGAGATGATATACTTTACTACACTGAACTGCCCGATTCCGAAATAAGAATCCGGCAATACAAATTACAATTGTAACATGGAGGAAAAACCTATGAGCATGAATATTGCCTGTCTCGACCTGGAAGGCGTCCTCGTTCCGGAAATCTGGATTGCATTTTCCGAAGCCAGCGGCATTCCCGAATTAAAGCGCACAACCCGGGATGAACCGGATTACGACAAGCTGATGAAATGGCGGATCGGCATCCTGAACGAACACGGACTCGGTCTGAAAGAAATCCGCGAAACCATCGCGAAGATCGATCCCCTGCCGGGCGCAAAAGAGTTTCTTGACAAACTCCGGGCCATGACCCAGGTGATCATCATCAGCGACACCTTCACGCAGTTTGCCGGCCCCTTAATGGAAAAGCTCGGCATGCCCACCATCTTCTGCAATACCCTCGAGGTAGCCGAAGACGGCAAGATCACCGGCTTCCGGATGCGTGTAGAAAAATCCAAGTATGCCACAGTCCGTGCGCTGCAGTCCATCGGTTTTGAAACGATTGCCACAGGCGACAGCTTCAACGATCTCGGCATGATCGAGGCCAGCAAAGCAGGCTTCCTGTTCCGCTCCACCGAAGAGATCAAGAAAGCTCATCCCGAGCTTCCGGCTTACGAGACCTACGATGAGCTCCTTGCTGCTTTCGCAAAGGAACTTGACTAATATTTATAATCGCAGCTACTCCCCTGCATGAATTTCCATGCAGGGGTTTTATTTGCGAAGGCGAGTCATCAGGATACACATTTATGTGATATCCTGTTTGACGAGCCCGCATCATTGAGCAAGCTTGCTTGCGAAATGGA
>CACYDN010000337.1 GCA_902773185.1 uncultured Lachnospiraceae bacterium
ACCCGGGTGGATGCCTTGATATGCGGATTCAGCGTAAAGAGAAGGATGAGGAGCAGGGTGAAGACGCCGCAGTACACATCCAGATTGTGTCCGTACATCAGGGACTGGGCAGGCGCTGTGCCGGCCAGAAAGGCCTTCAGGTTATCAAAGATACCGGTGGAAAGATAGGCCTGGGTGAACTTGGTGGTCAGTGTGGCATCCGCAGCGGAGCTGCCAAAAGCCGGAATAATTACGATGGCTGCCGTGCCGACCGCCAGAAGAACGGAAAGGCCGACCAGCTTCAAAGACCGCAGGAAATTCGGCAGACTGTGGAAGCTGTAGAATGCAAAATAGAAAAAGAGGAATACGGAGATCATCAACGCACCGTGGAAGGATGCAAAGAAGGAGAGCGTATAGGTCACGGCAAAGAAGCCCCACTTTCCATCTTCAATCAAACGGTCCAGACCGAGGATGATGAGGGGAAGAAGCATGAAGGCAGAAGCATAGGTAATGTTCGTGCCTGTGCTGAAAATGAACTGGGAAAGCGGGAAGATCATGGCGAAGGCAAGCTCCGTGAGACCCTCTGCGGAAAGAATCTTTCCGAGGATTCCTTTGGGAACGGACTTGCCGCCGAGAATGATATCTTCTTTGTATTTCTTGCCTGCAGCAGTAAGCTTTTCGATTTTCTTTTGCTTTTTCGCTGCGGCTTTTTCAGCCAGTCGTGTGATGGCATCCTTCCGGATTTCGTCCATCTCCGCCTGTTTTGCGAGAAGCTTTTGACGTCGCCACCTGAGATAGATATACGTAAATAAGCCGGCAAGCCCAAGCTTCACGGCAAAGAGGAGATGTAAAAGGGTGAGCATCATGGCCCGCGGGAAGAGCAGGACCAGTAGATTGATCGGGTCTGCCAGATAAAAGGCCATGGTACCGGAATAGTCCTCACCAAGCCCTACCGTGGTATTCAGCAGAAAACTTTCGGTTTTGTTGCCGGAATGTACGCGGTCATAAAATTCGTAATACCGAACGACCGCAGATTCCTGTCCCACGGCGGTGAACAGGTCTTTGTTGCCAAAGGGGCGGAAGCCGCCCATCTTCAGTCCGACAAGACAAAGAATGAACGGGATCAGGAAGGCCAGGAGCCCCATCACCCGTGTTTTTTTTCTGCCGTTTTGTGCTTCAATTTGCTTCTCCATAAGTTCCTCCGAAAAACGCAGTTTAAATTCCTTTTCATTGTACCACATTTTTGTTATAATGACTATAACTATGGCTGAGGATTTTTGATGAACACCTCGGCAGAAGCCTACATGAAGGAGCATATGTTATGGCAGAGAATAAGGAAAAAGAATTCAAAATCTCGCAGGATGACAGCACCGGATTTATCATGCTCGCGGAGGATGTGATGGTTGCCATCATCGGCCTTGCTGTAACGGAGGTGGATGGTGTGGCCGGTCTTCCGGGCGGCATTAGCCGGGATAATGTGGCGAAGCTTGGAAAGCGCAGCCTGGCAAAGGTGATCTCCGTGACCTATGACGAGGAAAAGAACGTGAGGGTTGCCGTTGCTATGGAAGTGAAGTTCGGCGTGAACATCATGGATGTTTCCCGGAATGTGCAGGAGAGAGTAAAGCAGGCGCTCCAGACCATGCTGGGCATCACAGCCAGTGCGGTTTCGGTCAGAGTTGCGGGTATCGTATTAGAGGAAGAGGCATAACATGAAACGGCGTGAACAAAGAGAAGTGGTTTTCCGGCTGGTTTTCCGTATTCCTTTCTGTGGAAAAGAGGATATGACGCAGCAGACGGATTATTTCATGATGCAGATGGAAGAGCAGGATGAGGATCTCCTGCCCGATGCTGCAAAGCAAATGTACGGGAAGAAAAAGGATGCACCGGCCGGGACAGATGCTGCGGATGCGGGGACGCCCGCCGATGAAGCTTCTGCGGTTTCCGCTGATGCAAATGCGGATGTTGTCGATAAGGTGGAATTCACCCCGGAGGACGAGGAATATGTCCGCAAAGAGACAGAGGGGATTCTTGCCCACCTTCCCGAAATTGATGAGAAGATAGAAGAAAAGAGCAGAGGCTGGGAGATTGACCGTTTCGGAAAAGCAGAGCTGGCCATTCTTCGTGTGGCTGTATTTGAGCTCATGTTCGATGAAGAGATTCCGCCTTCGGTTGCCGTAAATGAAGCGGTTGAAATGGCAAAACGCTACTGCGACGAAAAGGCAAGACCCTTCGTAAACGGCGTGCTTTCCGGACTGATGAATGAATTGCAGGAGAAATAATAGGTAGTCCGGATCGGCAGCCTAAAGTGAGAGGACATATGAAAACGATCACCGTAAGCCAGCTGAATGGCTATTTGAAAAATCTGATCAGCAGCGACTATCTCCTTTCCAAAATTCATGTAAAAGGAGAGGTTTCCAATTGCAAATATCACAGCATGGGGCATATCTATTTTTCCTTGAAGGATGAATCGGCCGCCATTTCCTGTGTGATGTTCCGCCAGCAAGCGCGGCAGCTTCCCTTCCGGCTCGAGAACGGCCAGACCGTAATCGCCGGCGGCCGGATGGATCTCTACGAACGTGACGGAAAGGTGCAGCTCTATGTACAGAGCATGACCAAGGCGGATGAAAAAGGGGAACTCGCACGGCTTTACGAAGAGCTGAAACTTAAACTCAGTGAAGAGGGACTCTTTGATTTTGAAAAGAAGAAACCGATTCCGCAGTTCCCGAAACGGGTCGGAATCGTGACGGCTTCCACCGGTGCGGCCATCCGGGATATCGAACAGATCGCTCACAGGAGAAATCCTTATGTGCAGCTCATCCTTTACCCGGCCAAGGTGCAGGGAGAGGGAGCGGCTTTGACGATCGCGCGGGGCATTGAAGTGCTGGACCGGATGAATCTGGACACGATCATCATCGGCCGGGGCGGCGGCTCCATGGAGGATCTCTGGGCGTTCAACGAAGAGATTGTTGCCCGTGCGATTTATGCGGCACATACGCCGATCATTTCCGGAACCGGTCATGAGGTGGATACGACCATTGCGGATTACGTGGCGGATAAGCGTGCTTCCACGCCTTCTGCGGCGGCGGAGCTGGCGATTCCGGATGTGATGACCACGATCCGTGGAATAAAGAGTCAGAAACGGCAGCTATTCCTTCAGATGGAGAATGTGCTCCGTGAAAAGAAAAAGAAGGCGGAGACCCTTCGGCTCCGGCTTGAAAAACAGAGTCCGGAACGGCTTCTCAGGGATAAGCAGCAACGCCTGGCGGAGCTTTCCGAACGGATGAAAAGCCGGATGAAGGACCGCCTGAACGATAAAAAGAACCGGCTTGGAATTCTGATTGAGAAACTGAACGGACGAAGTCCTTCGGCAAAGCTGGTGCATGGCTACGGTTATCTCAGTATGAGCGGCAAACCGCTCGAAAATGCTGTGGACGCGACGCCCGGTTCCAACCTCGATATCACCCTTCACGACGGCGTGATCCATGCGGAAACAAAATCGGTAGAGAAGAATCAGTAGTAAAATTCAGCAAAAGGAATTCAGTAGAGACAGTCTACTGTTACGTCTCCGAAAAAGAGGCATAATCGATAACAGGAGCAAACATGACAGCAGAGACAGAAGAGAAAAAAGTAACAAAAGCAAAATCGAAAAAGACGGAAAAAGCAGATAAGAAAGAACCCACTCTGGAAGAGCGGATGCAGCGTCTGGAGGAGGTTGTGGATGCGCTGGGCAGACCCGGCACAGACCTCGGCGATGCCCTGAAGCTCTATAAGGAAGGTGTGACGCTGGCAGACGGCTGTCTGGCCGAACTGGAGGGCGTAGAGAAGGAATTACAGATTTTGGAAGCGGAAGCTGATTCCGTGAGTCTATCTGATGATAATTAACGAGGAGAAGTGAAAATGATCCGTGATGAGCTTCTGAAAAGAACAGAAGAAATCCTGACGGAGGCGGTAGCCTTTCCGGAAACACCGGCGAAAAAGGTACAGGAGGCCATGGCCTATGCGCTTCTGGCCGGCGGAAAACGGATCCGTCCGGTTCTGCTTGGTCTTACCTATGCTGCACTTGGCGGGGAGGGAAACATGGCGGAGCCGTTTATGGCAGCCATCGAGATGATCCATACCTCGAGCCTTGTGCATGACGATCTTCCGGCGCTGGATAACGATACACTGCGGCGCGGCAGACCGACGGTACATGTGGCATTTGGCGAAAGTGCGGCGATCCTGGCCGGCGATGCGCTGATCAACTATGCCTACGAAACGCTTTTCCGCGCATGCTTCGATCGGGAATATACTTCTTCCAAGAATGCGGACGCAGCGGAAGAGACAGCCCGCAAGATCCGTGCCGCAAAGGTTCTGGCGGAGGCAGGCGGAATCACCGGCATGCTTGGCGGCCAGAGTGCGGATGTTGTACTTTCCGGTGAGAAGCTCTCCGAAGAAGAACGCGATTTTATTTATCTGAATAAGACCGGAGCCCTGCTTCGGGCGCCCATGGAGGCGGGAGCAATCCTGGCCGGTGCGCCGGAGGAAGCCGTACGGCTTGCCCGGGAAGCGGGAGAACTGATCGGGCTTGCTTTTCAGGTACAGGATGATATATTAGATGTGACCGGTGATGCGGAAAGCCTCGGGAAAGAAGCCGGTCAGGATGAACGGAACGATAAATCCACCTATGTGGCAGCGCACGGTCTCGATGAGGCGCGGGCTTATGTAGATGAAAAAACAGAGGCGGCTCTCGGCTGCCTTGCCGGGATCAAAGAACTTTTGCCGGTCCGTGAGGATGCATTTGCCGCACTTACGGAGCTTGCAAAGTCACTGGCGGGGAGAATGGCATGACGCTGTTAGATCAAATTAAACATGAAAACGATATCCGGAAACTGGAACCGGAGGAGCTTCCCGTTCTTGCGGAGGAAATCCGGTCTTTTCTGGTGCAGTCACTCGCTAAAACGGGCGGCCATCTGGCGCCGAACCTGGGGGCAGTGGAGCTTACGATTGCGCTGCACCGCTGTATGCATTTTCCGGAGGATAAGCTGATCTTTGATGTGGGGCATCAGTGCTATACCCACAAGATTCTGACCGGCCGGAAGGATGCGATGGTCCGACTTCGGCAGTATGGCGGCATCAGCGGTTTCCCGAAGACCGGGGAGAGCGATGCGGATTCCTTTAACACCGGCCACAGCTCGACCTCTATTTCCGCAGCGGTGGGCTTTCTTGCTGCGCGTGAGCATCTCGGAACGAACGAAAGAATCTGCGCCGTGATCGGCGACGGTTCCATGACCGGCGGCATGGTTTACGAGGCGCTCGACCAGGTGGCACAGTTCAAATCCAATTGTGTCATTGTCCTGAACGATAATGAAATGTCCATCTCCAAGAACGTGGGAGGCCTTTCCAAGAGCCTGAACCGTCTTCGTGTGGGTAAATCCTATAATGAACTGAAGTCCGGTGTGGAAAGCGCCCTCATGAATATCCCGGAGGTCGGTGCGAAGATGGCCAAGGGAATCAAGCGTTCCAAGGACTCTATCAAAAATCTCTTTGTGCAGGATACCATCTTCAGCGATATGGGACTTACTTACATCGGCCCTGTGGATGGTCACAATATCGCGGAGCTCACGAAAATCTTTGAGCGCGCCTTCCGGCTGGATAAGCCGGTCCTCGTGCATGTGAAGACCGTAAAAGGAAAGGGATATCAGCCGGCGGAACATTATCCGGAGCATTTCCACGGCGTCGGCCCCTATGATCCCGAGAACGGGAAATCCCTGAAAGAAAAAACAGAACCTACCTATACAGATATTTTCGGGCGTACCATGGTGCGGATCGGCAGAAGAAACCCGAAGGTTGTGGCCATTACCGCGGCGATGTCCAGAGGTACGGGCGTCCGGGCCTTCCAGAAGGTTTTTCCGGGCAGAACCTACGATGTGGGAATTGCGGAGCAGCACGCGGTGACCTTTGCCGCAGGCCTTGCCATGCGCGGGATGGTGCCCGTCGTGGCCATCTATTCGTCCTTCCTGCAGCGTGCCTACGACCAGATCCTGCATGATGTCTGTCTGCAGAATCTGCATGTGGTCTTTGCCATAGATCGTTCCGGTATCACCGGCGAGGATGGCGAGACGCATCAGGGCATTTACGATACGGCATATCTTCGAACCATGCCGAACCTTCAGGTCATGTGTCCCAAAGGGCAGCGAGAGCTCGAGGAGATGCTTTTCTATGCGGTAAATGCGGACGGCCCCGTGGCCATTAAGTATTCCAAAGAAACAGCCTGGACAGGCCTTGATCATGTCATGCGCCAGATTGTTCCCGGCCGCGGCGAAGTCATCTCTTTTGCCAAATCCGTGAGCACCGTGCAGCATAAAAGCCTCTGCATTTTTGCGGCAGGCTGCATGGTAAAAACAGCGAAAACGGTAGCTGACAGAATGACGGAGGAGCTTGGGATTACGCCGCAGCTTGTGAATATCCGGTTCGTGAAGCCGCTCGACAGGGAGCGGATCCGGGAGGCCGCTGAAGGCTTTGATGTGATCGCGGTGATCGAGGAGAGCGTGCAAGGCGGCAGCTTCGGCGAAGCGGCTGCATATGAGATGATGCTGGCCGGCGGAAAGGCAAAGCTGATGCATTTCTGCCTCCGATCCGAAATCCTGCAGCAGGGCAGTATCGCCCGTCTCCGGAAGGAAGAAGGCATCGATCCCGAAACCATCTACGCAGCACTCAAGAAGGAGATTCTTGAGTAGAATTTAAGTATTCTTTCGCAGCTGTTTTGATTAAATTGAGACGTGTACCGGTGGCACACGTTCAGAATGAAAAAACGACCAAGCCCATAGGTGCAAAGGTGTAACTCCATGAAAAAAAGACTCGACATTCTTGTTGTAGAAAAAGGGCTTGCCCCTTCCCGGGAAAAAGCAAAGGCACTGATCATGGCCGGTCAGATCTTTGTGGATGGAAACCGGGAAGATAAAAGCGGCATGACCTTTGAGGAAACAAAGAATATAGAAGTCCGCGGCGAAACGCTTCGTTATGTGAGTCGCGGTGGCCTGAAACTGGAGAAGGCCATGCAGACCTTCCCCATCACATTGACAGATAAAGTCTGCATGGACGTAGGCGCTTCCACAGGCGGTTTCACGGACTGTATGCTGCAGAACGGTGCCGCAAAGGTATATGCTGTGGATGTAGGCTACGGGCAGCTGGACTGGAAGCTCCGCCAGGATTCACGCGTCGTCGTGATGGAAAAAACCAATATTCGATATGTAACACCGGAGGATATCGAGGAGAGACCGGAATTCGTTTCCGTGGATGTATCCTTTATCTCACTCTCCATCGTGCTTCCGGCCGTGCAGAAGCTCCTGGCCCCTTCAGCGGAGCTGGTCACGCTGATCAAACCGCAGTTTGAGGCCGGCAGAGAGAAGGTAGGCAAGAAGGGCGTAGTCCGCGACCCGGCCGTACACGAAGAGGTGATCCAGAACACTGTCCGGATGGCACAGGCGAACGGCTTCACCATCCTCGGCCTCACCTATTCCCCCGTCCGCGGCCCGGAAGGCAACATCGAATACCTCCTCCACCTCACCAACACAGAAGGACACCCCCAAGGTACGGAATCCTTCATCCCGCCAACAATCGATGATACAACAATTCACCGGATAGTGGAGGAGAGTCATTCGAATCTATAATAGAAATTAAATGCGCGACCTGTGAATATAGTATGCGAGGGAATATGTCCGACCGTGCCATATCGCTCACGCGATATGCAAGGCTTAAAGAGCAAGCCTTGGTTCTGCTACGCAGAACGCATCTGCCTCCGGCAGACATACGATTCTTCGAATCGTATGCTGTGTCGGTGCTTAGCGACTGGCTGCCATAGGCAGACAGAGCTTAGCATCCGCTACGAGGAGGTCTTAAGCGCGAGCGATTCCCGAGCAGACTATATTCACAAGGAGCGCTTGGATACCGATTACAGAAGGAGAACGTTCCTTGGAAAACTTGAAGAAATTCCTTATCATCGTCAACCGCACAAAGGATCCGGACCTTGCCACCGCAAAGGAAGTCGAATCCACCATCCGCGAAACAGGCTGCCTCGTCACAGGCATCCTGCAGGGAGATGACCTATACGAGGAGGGCCGCGTCCCCGATGACCTGCTCCTCCGGTCCGATGCGGCCATCGTCCTCGGCGGCGACGGAACCATCATCCATGCATCCCACGTCATGCGTCATCATCCGATTCCCATGATCGGTGTGAACCTTGGCACAGTGGGCTTTCTTTCGGATGTGCCGCGAAATGAAATTCGCGGCATGGTGAGACGTCTTACCTGGGGAGATTATTATCTGGAAGACAGGATGCTTCTGGAAGGCATTGTCCACCGGGAAGGGAGGGAAGAAAAATACATCGCCCTGAACGATGCGGTATTCGCCAGAAAATCCCTGCTTCGTCTGATTGCGGTGGAAATCTATCTGAACGGCCGTCTTTTCGATACGACCGAAGCCGACGGTATCATCATTTCATCCCCGACCGGCTCCACTGGCTACAACCTTTCCGCGGGCGGTCCCATCGTGAGCCCCTCGGCAGAGGTTCTGATTCTGACACCCATTTCCCCTTATTCGCTGAGCCGCCGCAGTGTGGTTTTCGGCTCGGAAGATGCCATCACCCTGAAGCTGGTGGCCAAGAGGGAAAACAGTGAGAACAAAGCCGTCGTATCCTTTGACGGTTATGATAATATCGATCTGGATGTGGATGATTATGTGGAGGTCAGAGCCTCCCGGAAGCATGCATCCCTGATCCGGATGACGGAAAAGAGTATGTATGAGATCCTGCGTCAGAAGATCGGAGGATAATGTGAAGAAGATTCGTCAGGAGGAAATTCTCTCCCTGATCCGGTCCGGCGAGATTGAGACCCAGGAGGAATTATCCGAAAAACTGAAAGAAAAAGGATTCCCGGTTACCCAGGCAACGGTATCTAGGGATATTCGTGAGCTGGGACTTCGGAAGATTCCCGGCACGCAGGGGAAAATGGTCTACTCCGCTGCGGATAGAAGAGGGGGAGATGATGCGGGCAGTATCCTTCGGGAAATCCGTTCGCTGGATACGGCGGCAAATCTGGTCGTACTGAAAACATCTCCGGGGCTTGCCATGGCGCTCGGTGCAAAGCTGGATGCCATGAAGCTGAATGGCGTTGTCGGCTCGATTGCCGGCGACGATACCGTTTTTCTGGCTGTGAAGAGCCGGGAAAACGCAGAACGTGTGCTGGAAACCGTCAGAACGTTATCTTGACAGAGACAAAAGAGGAGGTAACGAATTGCTGATCAACTTGCATATCCGAAATCTGGCGCTGATCGATGCGCTGGATATTGATTTTTCGGATGGTCTGAATGTCCTGACCGGTGAGACCGGTGCGGGAAAATCTATTATTATCGGCTCCATCGGTGTGGGGCTTGGCGGAAAATTTGATGCCGGACTTTTGCGAAATCCGGATGAAGAGGGCCTGGTGGAGCTTCTGTTTGAAGCGGGGCCGAGGACGATAGAAAAGCTGAAGGAACTGGATATCCCGGCAGAAGATGGCGAAGTCCTGATCAGCCGGCGGATCGCGGGAGGGAGAACATCCAACCGGATCAATCATCATACGGTGAGTCTCGCGCAGCTCCGGAGCATCACGGAGGAGCTTCTGAGCCTCCATGCGCAGCATGAGCAGCAGACACTCTTAAAACCGGCAAAGCATCTGGAACTTGTGGATACGGCAGCGGCTGAAACGATAGATCCGCTCCTCCAAAAAACAGGGGAAACATGCCGTGCTTATCAGAAGGTAAAACAGGAGATAGAAGAACGTAAGAGCCGCGAGGCGGACAGAGCCAGACAGCTGGATTTCCTGCAGTATGAGATTCAGGAAATAGAGGGACTTCGTCTGATTCCGGGAGAAGATGAGGAGCTGGAAGCCTTTTTCCGGCGCGCATCCTCGGCAAAGGAACTGGCGACTTTGATGCAGGAGACCGGCCAGCTGACAGGGTATGACCGTGACAGTGCGGCAGGTAATCTGGTGGCCCGTGCCCTGAAACTTTTGGCCCGTGCGGAAAAGCTCGATCCGGAGGCGGCATCCCTTGTGGAAATCCTGACGGATATCGACAGCCTCCTGAACGATTTCAACCGGGCGGCTGCGGATTATGAGGATGGCCTTTCCGTGGATGAAACGGCACTTCAGGCGGCAGAGGAACGGCTGAACCGGATCAACAGCCTGAAACGGAAATACGGCAGTACGGTAGAGGAAATCCTCGCCGCACTGGAAAAAATGAAGCGGGAAGAGGAGGAGCTCCTTTCCTGGGATGCCCGCGGCTTAGAACTGGAGCAGGAAGAAAAGCGTCTTGGGAAAGAACTTCAGGAAGCGGCAGAGGAATTATCGCAGGAGCGAAAATCGGCAGCCGAGCGCCTCACTAAGGAAATCGAAGATACCCTTCGGGAGCTCAATTTTCCGGATGTCCGGTTTTCCATGGATTTTCAAAGAAAAGAAGAAATCGGCCCCACGGGCTTTGACGAAGCTGTATTCCTGTTCTCGGCCAACCCGGGTGAAAAGGAAAAACCGCTTCATCTTTCGGCGTCCGGCGGCGAACTGTCGCGCGTGATGCTGGCAGTAAAATCCGTGCTGTCGGAAAAGGGAGAAACGCCGACGCTCATCTTTGATGAAATCGATGTGGGTATCAGCGGCATCACGGCCGATAAGGTCGGCAGGCAGCTGGAAACGCTGGCGAAGACGCATCAGATCATATCCATCACGCATCTGCCGCAGATCGCTGCTTTGGGCGACAGTGCCTATGTGATTGAAAAAGAAGTAAGGGACGGAAGAACCCACACTTCGATCCACCGGCTGGATGAAGAGGGAAGAGTCAGGGAACTGGCCCGTCTCATGGGCGGCTCCACCGTGACGGAAAATGTGATCGCCTCCGCGCGGGAGATGCTCCGAGGGCGTAAAGAATAAACCATAAAAAAGAAAGGGAAGGAAATCGTGATTGAAACGGTAGCTTCCGTTGACCTTATGCTGAGTGAGGTCATGAAGATCAAAAGAAATCATCTGGCGCCGGACCGGCTGACCGGGAATGAAAAACGTCTCTGTCTGGTGTCCGGTATTTACGGTGATGAGCTGCAGGGGCAGTACATCTGTTATGAGGTGATCCGCCGGATCAAAAAGGATATGCATCATCTGTCCGGTATCGTGGATGTCTACCCCACGCTGAATCCGCTTGCGCTGGAGGCCGGTACAAGAGAAATTCCCGGTTCCGAGCTTGATATGAACGAACTGTTTCCGGGTGTCCGGGGCGGTGCGGCAAATGAGTATGTGGCGCGCTGCGTGGTGGATGATATCAAGGGGAATAAGGAAGAGAAGGGAGCGGATTTCTGTCTGGATATCCATGGCAGTGATCTTTATCTGCACGAAATCCCGCAGATCCGGATGGATGCGGAAAACGTGGAGGAACTCATGCCCTATGCCTGCAGTCTGAATACGGATATGGTGTGGATCCATCCTTCCCATCAGGTGCAGAGCGGCTCGTTATGCTATGAGCTGAATAAGCGCGGCATCAAGTGTGTGATCACCGAGTCCAGCTATGCGTTTAATATCGATCAGGCCTACAGCCTGCAGATTGTGGACGGCATCTTTGCGCTTATGAAGTGGATGGGCATCTGGCAGGGGGAGACGGTAGAACCGAAGAAGCCTCTTGTCGCGCGGGATGATCGGATTGCTTATCTCAATTCCGAGACCAGCGGCATTTTCGTTCCGCAGGTCAAGGTGCATGAGGAAGTTTTGACCGGCGAAAAGATCGGCGAGGTGGTAAACGTTATCACCGGCTCCGTGGAGCAGGTGATCGTATCGCCGGTGAGAGGAATGATCTCTGCCATCCGGCAGTATCCGGTAATCGAGGTGGGATCTCTTCTTTGCCGGATCGTGGAGAAATAGTACACAGTTGATTAGGAAACAGTGTACCGGTTCGGAATAGAATTAAGGTGATCCTGCGGGACGATGCGGCACCGGTTCGGCAGGAAATACCGGGGGGGTATAATTGGAGAAGAAGGAGATATTTTCGTATGCCACATCCTTCATCGGAGAGCATACGATCTATGGATATATCTACGGCTCTCCGGAAGGGGAGCATTCCGCAGCCATTGTGGGGGCAATGCGCGGAACGGAGTATCAGCAGCTGTATATCTGTTCGCTGCTTTCGGAAAAGCTGGCGGAGCTGGAGGAGAGCGGAGACATTGTTTCCGGGAAGAGTATTATGATCATCCCCAGCATCAATTACGGCGCGATGAATGCCAGCCAGAAATTCTGGCTTTCCGATAACTCGGATCTGAACCGGGCATTTCCCGGAAATCCGGAGGGACCGGCGACAAGCCGTCTGGCGCATGAGCTTTTGACGGAGCTTCGGACCTATCTTTACGGCATTCAGTTTCCGTCCTTTTACATGCGGGGAAAATTCATTCCCCACGTCAGGATGATGAAGTCCAGCCGCCAGAGCGTGAATCTGGCGAACCTGTTCGGTCTGCCGTTTGTTATGACCGGTGAGTCACGTTCCTACGATGAGAGAACTCTGCACTATAACTGGCAGGAGGCGGGAACGGAGGCGTTTGCCATCTATTCCGGCGGAACCGATCGGCTGGATCGGAACTATGCGAGATATGCAGTCGCGGCGGTGCTTCGTTTTCTGTCCAGGATGGGTATCATCCGGTATAATTCCATGGGCGGAAATGTATCGGAAAACCTGGCAGAGGATGAGATGGAATCCATTAAATCCGAAGCGGCCGGTTTTCTGGGAAAACGCGCATCGGTGAGCGATGAAGTGAGTCGCGGGGATATCATAGCGAAGATCATCGATCCTCTGGAGGGCCGCGTTCTGCAGAATGTGCGCGCCCCATACAGCGGCATCATCTTCTACGCCCAGGATGACCCGATGGTTTACCAGAACGTCGTCATCTACAAAATGATCCGCAAACTTCACCTATAGCAAGGAACGAATGCAATATGACTGACAGGGTGAATTTACAAATTAGTAGATTTAGAGTATTCAGGTTCCGCAGTGATGTGCCTCTGCGGGGATATGGCCGAATGTCGGCACTTAGTGCTTCCGTTTCTAATTAACACGACTATTGCTTGTCTGCTTATCCGAATAGCACAGTTCAAAAATCCTCAGCGTAGCCCGCTACGCCTACGTTTTTTGAACTGCACTCTCGAATAAGCATTCTGCGCAATAG
>CACYDN010000338.1 GCA_902773185.1 uncultured Lachnospiraceae bacterium
ATCATCAAGTTCTGCGAGGCCAAATCCGGTGCAATACTGGCTGACTTCGATGATCACACTCAAAACCACACCCGGCAGCACGATCCACCAATGACGGGATATAGCATACAGCACTCCTCCCAACGGAATGAACAGCCAGATATTGTTCAGAATCTCAAGTCTGAGCGATGGCGATGTCAAGAACTGTCTATATGACCAGAACAGCTGAAGCTTTGCCCTACTCTCACCCTCTGGCCGATACAGAAGCGTCATGTAAAGGATGAAGCCGATATAGAGCACCAGGAGAATAACATTCCCCTTTTTCCCAAGAAACAAAGACAGGAGCAAAACAGCCATGCCAATTATGATCACAGCCATCGAATTCCTGTGCAGCCAGTTGTTGAGATTGAAAATCTCTCGTCCATCCCGGTCCAGATACACTCTTTGCCCATCCACATGCTTGATTCCGTACTGACCTGCGGAAAGGGCAACCGGAGAGCCTGTTTCATCGTAATACATCTCGGTTTCCACAGTATTATCCGAATAAAAAGTACGTTTGACTGTGGCATAGCCGCGAGTCACAGTCATCGGAAAGCCGGATGCATCAAGGTATGTAGTACCTGTTTTCCTACCCAACTCATCGTAATCATAATGAACACCGTACTGTCCGTACTTTGATGTTGCAGGGTGCTCGCTGATATCGAAATAGAACACGTTCTCAACTTTTCCCTCGTTCACGCCCGTTTCATAATAGGTACGGCGGACTATCGCATAGCCGGATTTAATCGTAGTAGGATTATTATTCTCATCAAGATAGGTGGTCATATAGTTCCGATTATTCTCATCATACTCACGCAGGAGAGCGTAATGTCCCGCAGACTGGATCACAGGCGCACCATTTGTGTCAAGGTATTGCTCCAGAACAGTGTTTCCCGTTCTTGTCTTTATGACGGTTGCATAATTCTTATTCGCAGCATTGGTGAGAACACCGTTCCGATAATAATCTTTTCTCTCTATGTTCTCATCTTTGGTTACGACAGTCTGCAAGTCCGAAGAACGGGTGCCTCTACGATGCACTGCCTTTTTATCGCATAGAGCGAACACGATAGAAGCTACCAGTATGAATACCAAAAAAATAACTATTATAATTCTTCGCATATAGATGATATTCCTCTGTGTTATAGTTTTACAATTTCTTAAAGAGAATTGTTTTCCTGATGTAAAGAGGCCTTCATTTTCTGAGATTAGAGACTCATACTTTGATATACAGATTATTCATTCCCAAAACACTGGTATATTTCATATCAAGATTCATACGCGCGACCATCCTGAGTCCCATATGATGCTGCAGATCCGCATCCGAGTATAATTCAAGCTGTTTGACCGGATCAAAAATCCTGCAATTATCCCGTATCCGTATAATGTAGTAATCTCGTTTTTTCAGGATCCTTATGTGGATAATGTGTCTTTTTGGGTCCTGAGGAAATCCATGCATGATAATATTGCTCGACATTTCTTCTACGCATAGTGACAGATAGGTCTTTCGTTTTTTATCACATCCATGGGCATCACAGAAATCCCATACAGCCTGAGACGCTTCAACCATCTCAGAAATATTCCGGACACTGATTTCCATCTGTTCACTGTCAGGCACATCAAATGTTGTTGGTAAAAGAATGATCTTGTCAAGAAGGTCCTCATTCTGTATTCCCAATCTCCGGGTTTCAACAGCCACTACAACACAATAGAAAAGGAGCATCAGAATCTGTGCCACAGGGAATGCATACCATACTGCATCTGCCCCCAGCCATTTCCCCATAATCCCTGCGGAAATGATCATAAACCCGGCCTCAAGAAGAAAACCTGCCACAAGCGACTGTTTACTTTTTTCAATTCCCTGTAAATAGACCTGATAGATAACATTTATCCCATACAGGGGCATACCAATGGCATAACAACGCACCGCAGTGACGGACATATTCATCGCTTCCGGTGCATCTTTGATAAACAGCATCGAGAATTGTGGTGCAAAAAGCCATACAAGAACAGCAATTCCGGTTGTTACGAACAGGGTTGCCTGAAGAGCAATCTTAAGGAGCTTTCTCATCTTCGGACGGTCCTCCTCACCGAAAATGAGACCTGCTATAACGGCTACCGTATCTGCCATTCCCAATGTAAATGGATTCAAGAAGGCATCCGCCTGACGATGTACGGAATACGCCGCAATTGCCATTGCAGATGCAAACACGGCAAGAAGATGATTCATAAATGCGCTTCTAAGAGTATAAGCGACACGGCACACCCCTGCCGGAATACCCTTCCGGATGATTGCCATCGTCTCATTCCACCGCAGGTTCCGGAATGTGAAACGAAGCAGGATGTTTTTCTTTCGAAAATGTAACAGGAGCACTCCCAGCGCAGCGTAATAACTCAGACTTGTAGCCAACCCGATCAGAAAGGTATCCCCGTGTAAAAAAACCACAAGCAGGTCGAAAATGATATCCGATACCGTAAGAACTATAGATGCTATCACCGGCAGGTTACGGTCACCATCAATGGCCATATAGCCCGATAAAGTCTTCATGAGATTCATGGCCGGAATACCGACGGAAATTCCAATGAGATATGAAGTCGCCTTCGGAAGCAGTTCTGCAGCGTTATCTGATGCCCCAAGCAAACTCGCTACAGGGCCGGCAAAAATCAGCATGACAAGCATAAGTATGGCTGCGGTTCCCCCGGATACAATACAAGCCAACGAAAAAACAGACTGACCTTCTTTGGTTTTACCCGCGCCGACCAGCTTGATATAACGGGTTCTTGACCCGGTTGATACGATTGCTCCGAAAACGGAATAAACGGTAAGCAGCGGACTAACTATACCAAATGCTGCCAAAGAATCCGCGCCCAGATACTGTCCTATGATCGCGCCATCAACCAGAGAGCCGATTGTCGATGTCAAC
>CACYDN010000339.1 GCA_902773185.1 uncultured Lachnospiraceae bacterium
GTTCCCTGTTTATCGTTTCAAACATTTTTTTCGCTTTTTTCTTATCAAACGGTGCTTTCGAATCCTCCCTCTTCAGCAGATAGCCCGTAAGCGCTTTTGCAAAAGCCTTCTTCATCTTCTCAGTTGTACCGTTAACGGCTCCGCGTCCGGTGTAACGCTCCATGAGCTTATCATATTCATTCGTCTTCGGAAGCTCCGTATAATCGCCCAAAATTCCTTTCGTATCCACAGCATCAAACACGCGATAAGGATTATTCTCCGGAATAATTTTTTCATCGGATCCCGGAACTGTCAGGCTCTTCAGTCCGTTCAGGATAGCATCTACTGTATTTACTCTCTTCGCCTCAAGTTCGGAACGATCATGCTTCTCTTTGCCCGGTCCATTATTCTGATACGTCTTGTATCTCAGATATACAGCCGCCTTCTCTGCGGCATCCTTAACCTTTTCCTTATATTCATTCACCTTTTTGTGATCATTGACATCAAGATTTCTCTTCAGTCTGTTAAGCTCCTTTATTGCAGTCTTGAAGCTGCCAAACTGTTTGGATGAGCTTACAAGCTTCGGATCAACAGCATCCAGGCTCCTGACATAACCGGTGATATCTTCGGAAAGGAGTGCCTTTTCGGACGGTGCAAGCTCTCTACGCATTATTCCGGAGACTTTATTTTGAATAAACTCCGCCTCTTCAAACAACCTGTTATCCTTCGCCTTGTTCAGGAAGTTATTCAGCTTTGTGAGTCTGGCCGTTCTGTCAGCTTCGGTCATTCCCTTACCGTCTATCATTTCATTCCAGAGCTGCTTCAGTTCACCGGTAAGGCCCGGTGCAGCATCTATCTCAGGCTTCTGCGCTTCAAGTAATGCTTTCTTTTCAGCCAGTTCCCTCTGTTTCTTTTCCTTTGCCGCCTTCTCCTTGTCTGTCTTTGGCTGCTTCTTATCTTCCGCAGCGATTTCCCGCATAAGAAGATCATATTCCCCCTGATATCTGGACGGTTCTGTACTGTTTCTCGAATCCATGTGGCCGATCAGCCTTCTGACCATTGCCAGATTCTGAATATCCGCCGCCGGCCAGCCTGCCTGAAGGAGGTTCTTTTTCGCGATTATGTCATCCAGAACATATCCATAGCCTCTGCTGCCATTGGTGAGCTCATCATAATTATTATCCACTACATGAGCCTGCTCCAGTTTGGAAAATGTTTCCCGACTGAAATTTAATGCCCGCTCCATTCTGGCCTGCTGTGCTTCATATTCACGGATCAACTCATCACGGCCGATATCCGCTTTCTTAATATGGTCTTCAAGCTTTCTCATGGTTCTGATTCCACCGGCCGTCGCATCAGGAATTCCGGTTTCCCCGGCCAGAGACAGCACCTTTTTGTCATCCATCTGTGTCAAAAGCGCCTTAAAGGTGGGATGATCCTCATCAGCTTCAAAGTCTAAAACCGGGTTTGCCGCCGTGAATTTGAACTTGATTTCCGTATTCCACGCATACTCATACGCAATATCCGCTTCGATGCTATCTCTCCAGCTTCTTTCCTTCGCCATATCCTCCATCATAAGCAGCATAAGATCATAATAGTTCTTCTCTGCCTCCGAACCGAAGCGGATGTTTGACCTTTTCTTCTTCATAACATCAACAAGCTCGGTCATTCCTTCCTGAAAGATCTTCATCGCCGGATCCATTTGGTCAGTCGGACGCTTGTAAAACTCTTCCGTCGAGGTCATGGCATACTTCGGACTGTTCACCGCTACATAATACCGGTCCAAATCTCCGGTATCTGCAATTCTTGCGACATCTCTTCCGTACACATCATCAAAACCCGTACCGGCCTGTGTTTTCATAACGTAGAAAACGCTGATCTTCTTAAAGATCTCATCCTTTTCTTCCTGACTGAGTTGATCCTTCAGAAGTCCGTATATCACAAAAGATGCCATATTCGGCGCTTTTTCTGTATCGAACTGATAATAATTGTATTTTGATGTTTTTGATTCCGGCATTTCTTTTTCCTCCAGTATATTTTTATTTGAAAGGTCTATTTCCTGATGCTTTATTTCTTTATCTAACACATAGTTTACCATTTTCGCCGCAACAAATGCGCAACGGCTGCCAAGGTAACTACTCCGACTTTTCATTTTAACATCGACTGCCTGATATAATCAACCAGACAATTGATTGCTTTGTTCCGGTGCTTATCCTTATGGATCAATATCTGTGAATAAACAGGGAAATCGGTTCCTTTCCAGATAAGGGGCTTTAGTTTTCCATCCTTTATTTCTTTTTCAGCCGCCATTTCCGGTATGAAGGCTACTCCGAATCCACCCTTTGCAAATTGCTTCAGAACTTCTTTACTGCTCGTTTCAAGCACAATATTCGGTGAGATGCCATTTCCCTCAAGATCGGAA
>CACYDN010000340.1 GCA_902773185.1 uncultured Lachnospiraceae bacterium
AATAAAGCAGTTTTTAGTAAAGCATAGACACATAACGAAAGCTTCAAAACTGAAACCCCAAAATGTAACTGTTGAAATATGGAATAGAATCTCGTAAATATGCCGGCGGATAGATTGGAAACCCTTTTCCCAATTTACCGCCGGCATATTAGCGCAAGAGATTGTTGCGCATTGATACGTTCAACTGAAAAAAACACTATCCGGCCATTTTCTTCTGTTTCATATTCAAAACGATAACCGCTGACAGAATCAGTAGAATACCTGCTCCCGACATAATTGTTAACGGCTCGGAATAAACAAGCATTCCGATCAATGTTGCCACCATAGGTTCGATTGTTGCAATGATCCCCGCTTTACTTGCCTCTACTC
This sequence comes from uncultured Lachnospiraceae bacterium, assembly GCA_902773185.1. Taxonomy (GTDB): domain Bacteria; phylum Bacillota; class Clostridia; order Lachnospirales; family Lachnospiraceae; genus Eubacterium_Q. Next base: position 370 of record CACYDN010000340.1, read on the forward strand.
TTTCAAGTCCGAGTGTGTATGCGAGAAACGGAATCACCGCAGTGATCAAAGCAGTCACGAAGCAAAATAACATCAAGAATCCGATATCTTCCGAACTCGAAAACTTGTTAAGCATATCAGCCGGGCGACATATGATCCAGGACCCGACAGCAGCAAACATAAATGTATAAGCTGTAACTGTATACGGAGAATACTTGCGCAACGCTATTTTGCCCAAAATGCTGTATAGCCCATATCCGAGTCCGGATCCGAGTCCCACAAGTAATCCGGTCAATGACATTCTTTCACCCGAGATTCCGGAAACCAGTATGCAACCCACGAACGCGAGAAAAAGAGCAATCAGTTTTCTTCCGTCCAGGTTTTCATGGAAGAACAATATCGACATCAGCATGATCCATATGGGCGACGTATATAACAGTATCGCAGCAGTGGAAAGCGGCATCATTTTTATGGCGGTAAAATAGCAAACCGTAAAAAACAGGATACTTCCCAAACCCAGACCAAGAAACAACGGGATATCTTTGAGCGAAATCTTAAATCCTTTACGATCTTTTACAAACAACACCAAGGCAAAAAACACAGCAGCCAGTGTCACACGTATCGAAACGATCTGTATGGAACTGAACCCATATGTTCCCAACCGTCTTACAAAAATCCCCATGCTTCCCCAGAAACATCCCGCGATTATGATCAGCATGGATCCGATTACGGCTTTATTTTCCTTTTCCATTAGTCTCCTCATCAGCTTTTATTTCAGCACACCCATTATACCACAGATTTAATAAAGATGAAGGGACTGATAACAAATAAGCCCGTTGCTTTCGCCCGGAAGCATGGTACAATAGCCATGGGATTGCCCGAGCGCACATTAATCATAATGAATGGGGATATTGGTTTGAACGAAGTAATAAAGATGGATATCAATCATTATTTCATAGAAAAAGGGGATGGCGAACCGCTTATTCTGCTCCATGGAAATGGAGAGAATTGCGATTATTTTCAGGGTCAGATAGACGAGTTTTCCAAACTGTATCATGTATATGCAACAGACACCAGAGGTCACGGAAAAACACCGAGGGGCGATAAGCCCTTCACAATACGCCAGTTTGCCGACGACCTTCTGGGTTTCATGAACGAACACCACATAGAAAAGACGCATTTGCTTGGTTTTTCGGATGGTGGAAATATCGCCATGATTTTTGCTATCCGGTATCCGAATCGAGTAAACCGATTGATTCTGAATGGAGCGAATCTGAATCCGAAGGGGGTGAAACGCTCCGTGCAGATTCCTATTGAAATTGGATATAAGTTTGCTAAGAGATTTGCCCGAAAAAGTGATTCTGCAAGATCAAATGCAGAAATGCTCGGCCTGATGGTAAACGATCCCAATGTCAAGCCGGAGGAACTGGCCAAAATCAAAGCAAAAACCCTGGTTATTGCCGGTACAAAGGATATGATAAAGGAGGGCCACACAAGGTTAATCGCTTCAAGCATCCCCGATTCGGATCTTGTTTTTCTCAAAGGCAATCACTTTATAGCAAGCAAACGCCCGGAAGATTTTAATCGGGCAGTTATTCAGTTTTTACAAAGCTAAATCTACGATAGACGTCCGCGAGAACTATACTAAGCTCAATACCGATTCATACGATGTAGCTCTGATGACACGGAAATTTTTCTCAATTTCTCTTGTCCATAGATCGATTTCACCTTCGATGTCGGATACTTCCGGAAGAATGAATCCCCAGATTGCACACCCTGTCTTTTTTAATTCCGGAAGAAAATATGTAAATCCCCATTCCACATCTTCTTTCACATCTTCAAATCCGTTTCTTGCATCCACAATGAATACGCTGTTTTCGTGTGCCTTCAGCATTTCCAACGAGGCTTCTACCGGTTTACGATAGTCATCAAAATGGGCTTCTTTTTTCCATACATGTAAAACAACATTATCTTTCTCAATATATTCGGTTTTCGCATAATCACTTTCAAACATTTTCTTTTCCCTCATTCATTCGATAAGCCTTTATTATTCCTGTACGATGTCATCCAGATTCAAGCCGCATGCGCCAGCTTTTTCACGCATTCCAACATCCTCATTATATCACAGATTTCGCAAAGATGAAGGGTAGCAGAACTAAGATATCATGAAAGCTCAAGATACATATCAAGCGAAGATTTTGAACTTGATACGACGCGCAATCCCCTCTGCTTTAGCTGAAGGGAGTGTCATTTATTATCACTCAGTCATAAAACATCTTGACGTACCATTTTTCAAGACTCATAATGAATTTAGGCATATTTGCAGATTCGAGATTGGAGGAGCGAATATATGACGTATAAGGATATAAAACGTGGAAGCTACCTCCACGGATTCGCAGATGGAGAAGAAAAAGGCATGGCTATCGGTGAAGCCAAAGGTATCGCTATCGGTGAGGCCAAAGGCAAAGAAAAGGCCGAAGCAAAAGTTGACGAGGTTATGCTGAATCTTGTCAGTAGTGGAGAGCTTCCGGAATCTGTAGCCGAAAAAATCAGACAGGGTCTGAAAGCTGAAGAATGAAACTGTAAACAAATGAAATAGAATCCTGTAAATATGCCGGCGGATAGATTGGAAATTCTTTTCCCAATTTATCGCCGGCATATTAGTGCAAGAGATTGTTGCATTATTCCAAGACTTGTTAAAAAGCCTCTTGACGAACCATTTCATGCGGCTCATAATGAACTTAGGCATATTTGCAGATTCGAGAATGGAGGATATATGAACCATAATACGAATTCTGTAGATGAAAGGTCTGTTACTGCTTTGGAATTACCTGATGAGGTCGATTATTCCGAATTAACTCTGGCAAATGACTTCATGTTTTCGAAAGTCATGCAGGATAAGGAGCTATGCAAAGAGTTTCTTCGTCGGGTTTTGCCGGAGCTTCAGATTGAACATGTTAGGGATATTGTTGCCCAGAAGTACATGAAGCATTACTTTGGAAACAAAGGTGTTCGGCTGGATGTATATGTCATGGATGATACCGGGGCAAGGTACGATGTGGAAATGCAGCTGACAAATAAGCACAATCTCCCAAAAAGATCACGGTATTATTCCAGCATGATGGATGCCAATGAACTTTTGAAGGGTGAGAATTACGACAAGCTTTCAGATTCCTATGTGATATTTGTCTGTACGTTTGATCCTTTCGAGAAAGGAATGCATCGTTATACGTTCCGAAACATCTGCCTGGAAGACCGAAATGTATTTCTGAAGGATGGATCCACCCGGATATTCCTGAATACAAAAGGAACGGCCGGCGATGTAAGTCCTAAACTGCTTTCGTTTCTGAACTATCTGGATGGAAAGCTTGAACCGGCGAATGACGCATATCTGGAAGAACTTGACAAGGCTGTAAGAAATGCCCGGAAGAATGAAGATTGGAGGAGCGAATATATGACGTATAAGGATATAAAACGTGGAAGCTACCTCCACGGATTTGCGGATGGAGAAGAAAAAGGCATGGCAAAAGGCAAAGAAGAAGCCGCAACAAAGGTTGATGAAGTTATGCTGGATCTGGTTAGTTGTGGAGAGCTTCCGGAATCTGTAGCCGAAAAAATCAGACAGGGTCTGAAAGCTGAAGAATGAAACTGTAAACAATTAAAATAGAATCTTGTAAATATGCCGGTGGATAGATTGGAAATTCTTTTCCCAATTTATCGCCGGCATATTAGTGCAAGAGATTGTTGCGAATTGATATTATACGATTGCTGTGGTGCCTGTTAGCATCTCCGGAATCCTATCACATTCATATGGGGATAATTCTACAATTGATCGTACTTTTCACTTTTTCCTCTGGCTTTATCTACAGGATATTTTTGTTCGTTGATCTTTATTTTTTCCTGTACAATTTCATCCAGATTCAAGCCGCATGCATCAGCCATTAATACACAATAGTTGACCACATCCGCGAGTTCTTCCTTTATCTTCGCTATTTTCCCTTCAGCGGAAACATCCTCTCCGCTCCACTGGAAAACCTCAAGAAGCTCCGCTGCCTCAAGCGAAATGGATATTGCCAGATCCTTGGGATTATGAAACTGCTTCCAGTCCCGCCGGTCACGAAATTCAAGTATCTTATTTATGGTTTCTTCCGTCATTTCAATTCTCCGTTTTTATAAACTGACTCAAATAAGCTCTTAAATCAGGATCACATACATATAGGTATGTTCCTTTTATTCCTCTGGTCAAAAGAACATAGTATACGTTTTTTATGTATTCCAATAATTCATCGTAGCTAGCTGTCCTTTTCCCATTTTTATCATAGTAATTTTGGGGACGTACAATAATTCTCCGACTAGTCTTATCATATGCAATATCATTTCCAAGAATCACAAAGGCGTAATTCAAGTCGTATCCCTGTATTGAATGGATACATCCAACTTCATCTATTGCTTCTTCAGTTAGTACCCATCCTTCTGTACAATGATTCCACATTTTTGAGATTCCATCAATTTTTATGTCTCGTTGGGTTTTATCTTTTTTACTAATCCATTTCCAAGCATATCCGGCCACCATTCTGGATAATCCACATTCAGTTTCTTTCTGATATAGTAAATCATTAAACTTTGAAAAATCCGTATATAGCGCCAATTCATATGAATCCGAATAAAATGGTGTCTTGCATTCAGCATTTAGCAATGCCTTTATAAACATAATATAATCATTTCCACCCTTCACACGCATTTGCGTGATTAATTCATGATATGCTATTAATCGGTTTTGTTGGGAATCAATCATCTTTCTATCAAATCGAGAGGAATCTATTCCTGATGGACCTACAACCTGCATCGCATCATAGAATAATACCGCACATTTTGATTGCTTGAGTATCCAATCCAACTCATCAGATTCAGTTGTTATTCCAAGTTTCTCACAATTATTCTTAAAGGTACCCATATATGAAA